>CAZDFI010000006.1:13987-20256 GCA_964504725.1 uncultured Enterobacteriaceae bacterium | reverse complement strand
CAACATTTCTTAATCAAATGATGTGGAGGAACAGGAATCCGGACAAGACAAGAACAGCATTTGGTTATATAGGAAGATTAAAATTATCGGACCAGATCCATGTGCGCGTTAAAACCGACAAAGTACTCAAGGGGCCATTACTTTTAAGAGAAGCAAGTTACACAAACTTCAAATTTGGTTTGTGGATCAATGAGGATACGGAATTTGAGACGGTTGATCCTGCGCGTAAAAGGGAATGGGTATTCGACGAACCAAAATCAGACCTGGACAAATATACCATAAGCACCTATTTCAACGATGACATGGCTATTATTCCGATCCCGCATGAGACAGTCAAAATCAATAATGTCCCTGCGACTGATGCAGAAATAAATCCGTTCGGTGCAGTAAACCTGGAAATGAAACCGGGCTGGGTCAGATATGATGCCCATTTCGATGATGTCATGCTGGGGGAATCCCCGGGAGAGGGAGATCTGGTTATCCATGAATATTATGAGCCAACCATGGTCAAACTGGCAAACGAACTGGATCTCTATTCCAAAACACCAACCGAAATTATTCATACTGTAGAACATTTTTTTAAAAATAATTTCACATACTCACTGACACAATACCGTCGAATGAAGGGAAAAAATCGTTTAGAAGATTTTCTCTATCACCGCCGTGAGGGTCATTGTGAGTATTTTGCGACAGCAACAACACTGCTATTGCGTGCTGCAGGGATCCCAACCCGTTATACTGTTGGTTACTCGGTACAGGAATATAGCTCATTCGAAAATCAATATGTTGCCCGTGCACGAGATGCGCATTCATGGGCAATTGCCTATGTAGAAGGTAAATGGATAATTCTGGATAATACCCCTAGCATGTGGGCACCGCTCGAGGCGCAGGATGAAAGTTGGTGGCAACCAATATCCGATCTCTGGTCATGGTTGGGTTATTCTTTCACTACATGGAAAGATTACAGTGATGATCGAGATAATTTAACAATGCAAATCTTGCTCCTCTTCGTAATAGTATATTTTTTCTGGCGTTTGTTTACTGATTCACGTTTTATTAAAATAAGGCAGAGCTTAGTAAATCAAAACTCTATTGCAAACGTTCCAGGTCTGGATTCTCCGATTTATAGACTCACCGGAAAACTAGAGGAACAAGGACATCAGAAACTTCAGGGAGAGACTTTAAGTTCATGGTTATTGCGACAAGAAACTATTTTCAAAAAACAATTAATACGCCCATTACTTGATCTACATTACCGTTACAGATTTGATCCCATTGGTTTAACGAATGTCGAACTGAAAGAATTCGAGAATCAGGTCATGCAGTGTCTGAATACTGAAATTACTACAAATTAATCAAGTAATGAATATACACTGGAAAACATACAAATTTCATCAACTGACGACTGAACAGTTATATGATTTAATCAAATTCAGAGTCGATATCTTCGTCGTAGAACAAAAATGTCCTTATCCTGAGTTAGATAACAAAGACAGACATGCAGAAACAAGCCATATTGCAGGCTATGACAGCTCAGATGTTCTCGTCGCCTATGCCCGACTTTTAGCTCCTGAAGTAAGCTATCCTGATATGATCATCGGACGATTTGCCGTGAGTGAGTCCATACGTCATCAAGGCATTGGTTCTCAATTGCTAGAAAGGTGTCTGCAGGAAATAGATCAAAACTGGCCAGAAACGCCGATCAGGATCAGTGCTCAGGAACATCTTTGTGGGTTTTACGAAAAATTTAATTTCAAAAAAGTCTCAGAGACCTACCTTGAAGATGGCATTCCTCATATCGAAATGTTAAAAACTGTTTAATATTATGAACCGACTCCCCCAGAAAAGTACTCCCTTGGGCGAAATGCCACTTGATACATTCCTGTCAGAATATTGGCAAAAGAAACCTTTATTAATCCGTAACGCACTTCCAGACATTACTTCCCCGGTTGCTGCTGATGTCCTTGCAGGACTCGCATGTGAAGAAGGCGTCGAATCGCGACTGGTTATCCAAAGAGAGCCTGAAAACGAATGGGAATTAAAACACGGCCCTTTTAACGATGAGATATTTTCAGACTTACCAGAGTCGCATTGGACACTATTGGTACAAGCTGTTGACCATTGGGTACCAGAAGCAGCCAGCTTATTGGAACTATTTAATTTCATCCCACGATGGCGTATCGACGATCTTATGATGAGTTATGCCAGCGATGGGGGTAGTGTCGGTCCACATTACGATAATTATGATGTGTTCCTGGTACAGACCAGTGGCAAACGAAGATGGGAGATAGGCGGAGTCTATGACGAAACTGCCCCACTCCGTGAAAATCTGCCCGTCAATATATTGAGTGAGTTTGAGGCACTCGAAATATGGATATTAGAACCTGGTGATATCCTCTATGTACCACCGGGGACAGGTCATAATGGTATCGCTGAAGGTAATGATTGCATGACATGTTCAGTAGGTTTTCGTGCGCCCTCACACAGTGAAATATTACGCGAATACACCGATTATATTGGTGAAAACTTAAGTGAAGCCTTGCGTTACGAAGATCCTGATCTCGTCGCGCAAAAAAATACTGGTGAGATAACAGCTAAAAACCTGAAAAAAATACAGCTCATCTTGCGCAAATACGTTGATGATAAGGAATCAATCAGTGAATGGTTTGGTCGCTACATCACCACACCTAAATATGATCAAGCTGATCTTCTCGATATAGACGAAACGGAAACGCCCTATCGACTTGAAGATCTGAAAAAACATTTGGCATCTGGCGGATTACTCGTCAGAAATGAGAGTTCTCGCTTTGCCTTTAAAGTAAAAGATAAAAAAAATATTTTATTCGTTGATGGTTCTTGTTTTGACAACTTCAGTAATAGTAATGAATTGATTGAAACGCTCTGCGCTGAAATAGAGTTGAGTGATGAAAGTTTTGTGCAATCAGATGATAATCTGAATTTATTGCTAAAATTACTGCAACATGGTGCAATCTATTTGGCAGAGCTATAAAATCAATCGATATTGACCCTTTTGATTCAAATATTGAAACCTTAAAGGAAGCAACAGTATCTATGCGTAAAAGTCTTGGAAGAGGAAATATCAGTTGGGGGATTAATGACCTCGAATTTAAACCCTAACAAATGGCTAAAGTATATTTCGAAAAACTATCCGCTCTTCTTGAAGAATTGCATATAGAAAATGAAATTACTAAGCCAATGGAAGTAAAACATTTTTTTAGTGGGGCAGCATTATATGTAAATAAAACCATATGCGCTTCATGGTCACCCGCAGGCTTAGCCTTTAAACTAGAAGAACAAGAAGCAAATAAACTCATTAAGAACGGTAAAGCAATACCATTAAAATATTTCCCTAAATGTCATGTAAAGAAGGGATACGCATTATTTGAAGAGCCAAATGAAAAAAAAGCTAACCACTGGAAAAAATATTTCATTAAGTCCGCACAACAAGTGTAATCAATGAAAACATATAACAAGCAAATCCAGCCGATCCTCAAAAGCGTCATTTCACTCCGCTTTTTCGGGCGACTGATTTAAACATTAAACGCAAAACCAAGATACAGGAGGTGAGGAGATATGATTAAACCTAAATCGATTGATCACATCGTTCTACGTACTGACCGTTATCAGGATCTTATTGCTTTTTACTGCGATGTAATTGGCTGTTCTCTCGAACGAGAAACATCGGATGAATTCGGGCTTACCCAACTTAGGGCGGGAAATTCATTAATTGATATTGTGGATGTAAACGGAAAGCTGGGGAAGTCCGGTGGAGTAGCACCACAAGAAAAAGGTAACAATCTTGATCATTTCTGCTTGCAAATTGAGCCTTTTGAAGAGCACGAACTCAAATCCTATTTAGATAGTTGTAATGTCGAGTATAGTGAATTTCAGGATAGATACGGAGCGCAGGGCATGGGGCGGTCAATCTATTTAAAAGATATAGCGGGCAATAATATTGAACTACGTTCAGTTGTTTAGAAAATCGCTCAACAAGGTCATCAATGTTTGCCTTCGGCTGGATCTCCGCACTGCGTGCTCCGGCTCATTATGGCGGCGTTAGGTAACAATATTACTAATATAAGATATTCTGGTTTCCGATCTTCAACAGATATTCACGGCACACTAATAAGTTTATTGCTAGTTTTTGTAAGGTATCTACCTCTCATTTAGCTTTTTCTTTTTCTTGTAATATATTCCTTTTTAAAGATCACGTTGTGGTACTGGGGAAAAATGTAATGGATTACTTCTATAATGATGCAAAACTAGTTAAAAATACACATGCTTCGCTTGGAGCAAGATATATGAGTTTGCGCCATTGTGTAGAACAATATTCTCCCTTTGGTTTCAATCGAACATGGGAGATTCTAGAAAATAAATTTGGTTTAAAAGAAGGCGAGGAAAATACATCTGAAACATTACTATTAGCTATTGAATTTCTTGAGCAAGATCTTACTGAGTGGCTTTTATTTAATGAAGCCAAAATCAATTTTATTAAATCTAGAGTAAAGCGTGGTTTAACTGAACCTAAAATTATAATTGAGCATAGTTAAGTAAAAACACATCTAACTAAAAAATTAACTGCGCGTGTTCCACACGCCGGACGCGCAAAAAGCAATGCGGCTAATTTGCGGCGTTAGACATTCAGGAATCGAACATGATTGCAAAGATATTAGTTACCATTGGGATACTTGTTTATAGCCTAGGCGTTCCATTCCTGGAAATAAACGACACCCATCTATTTAATCCCGACTGGACTCCTCATGTGCGAATACAGAAGTATGGCAATTAATTACAAACTCAACTTTGAGCGTTTTTTGTTTATGGCTTGTCTGGGTAAAAGAAGAAGTCCGTTTGTCTGGCTTGCTAGGAATTATTATCACGGGTGGGTTCCTTTTTGCTTATACCATACAAAGTCTTTACGGTGGTTCTATGAAATATCTTGATGGAAGTGAGAAAACACTTATGGATATTAATATTGGTGTCCTTGGCTTTAGTATCGTATTTACTTTGTTCGTAATTGAGATAGCAGTGTCAAAAAGTGATTTATAATTATAATAAGCACCAGTAAAATCACACTAGTCTGGACTCGCTTCACTTTGTCCCCCTCGCCTGTGTAGCAGACGTTTAGGCTCAGCGCTGATCATAGTGCCCTCCAATAGCAAATATATAAATATGCTCATCATCAAATTTATAAATGAGCCTGTCTTTTTGAGAAATACGCTTTGACCAAAGCCCTGTTAGATTGTGTTTAAGTGGCTCCGGCTTACCAAGTCCTGAAACTGGATCGTCAGATCGGAGCATATCCTTTAATAATTTACAAAGAGCCTTATGCATCTTTTTATCCTTCTCTCTGAGCTGCTCGTAGGCGAACCAGGTTTCACCCTCGAAGATCAGTGATCTCATCCATCTGCTCCTTGCTGGGTTTATAGCCCTTTCCCTGGGTGTGGCTAGAAAGTGAGGTGGCAATTTGCTGCATTAAGCTCTCATTCTGCAGAACATATAAGGTTTCTTGCTCTCGCTCCCAATCATCGGCACTCATTACGATGAAGTCTTCACCGGCACGACGGGTCACTTTAAGTGGCGTGTGGTTGTTAACTACTTGTTCAACAAAGGATTTTAAATTATCTCTAAAACGGTTTACGCTAATAGAATCCATAATAATCACCATATGTACGGTATTCCCGTACAACTATAGAATAATTACCCTAACTTAGCAATCTTTAGGAGAAGCTGAGCGTGGTAGTAAGACGTTAGCCCATCACCAGGAAACTTCCAGCCGACCATCGACCACCCTATTCTCAAACTCGTGTAGTGGCCGATTTCCCTTCTCAATACATTCGCCGCTGCGCACATCGAATTTCCATCCATGTTTTGGGCAAGTAAGTTTACAATCTTCTAAAACCAGCTCCGGGATATTCGTTGCCTGATGCGGGCAATGACTATCAAATACTTTTACTTCGTCATTATCCGTATATATAAACAGTTCACGATCACTCGCTTTTACATAGGTCACATCTTTATTTTTAAGGTCACCTACTGCCATAACATCATGCCAGGTTTTCTTTTTTCCTAGCGACTCCGGATCAAATTCTGGTATCTCCATGCCAAGAATGATATCTACAGCCCAGATGATCTTGGTCAGCCCAAGTGTCGGAAATGCCAGAAACATGGCATCAATGATTTCATCTGCTGTTACACCTACCTGCATTGCTCTTACCAAATACTGACGTAATCCTGTTTCAGTTTGA
>CAZDFI010000006.1:12693-13977 GCA_964504725.1 uncultured Enterobacteriaceae bacterium | reverse complement strand
GAGTTTTCGGATCCAGATGCTCGCCCGCTTGTTTGACGAATTGAAAGTAGGATTTCATTTCGCCCGGACGAACTTTCATCAAATAATTTAGTGCATCACTCATTGTTCAGCCTCTTTAAATTTTCTTTCCATTTTTACGGAATATTTTGACACAGGGTTATTATATAAATCTTCGATAGTGAAGGTCTCAACTGGATTATTGTAATTATAATGTATAAACATCATATGCAATTGTGGATCATTTGTTGCTACTAACTCTTCTTTATTTTTGAATAATAATGATTCCCAGACAAGTTTTTGCACGGGGATTCTGGCAATGATAATTCCTGTTGTGCGACTGTCCTTTTGTGTGCAGGCATTCATATTACCTTTTTGAAAGCATTTTATCCTTACTTCCAGAACCGGTGCGCCTGTTTCTTTATCTACCGGCTTAAATGATGATTCAGCGAAATCTAACACAAGATATTTTTTCATCCCGAACAGGCCGAAATAATCCCCTGTTACAAATAGACCAGCGAGGCCAAGCACAATACTCAGTGCCACCAAACTGTTTTTCAGTGATTTAGTCACGTCTGAGCCTATCCCTGACTGCAATCGGTGTTGGATAACTTCTAACAATAATGAAGGAAGATACGATGAATGTGATTAATGTGGTTAATTGAATCATGTTTGATGTTGTTTCACTGATAAATTGAGATTGCACTGCCAGAATAGCTATCAATAATGAAAATTCACTGATCTGCCCCAACCTGAAGCCAACTTCTCTTGATACATATTTCTTCTCGCCTTCCTTCTTCAATAAATAAGCAAACACCATGGGCTTAATCACCACTATCAATGTTGCAAGTAACAGGGCTGGCGCAATCAATTCTGCTATCAAGCTGATATTAAAGCCTGCACCTAACGAGAAAAAGAAGAGTATTAAAAAGAAATCTCTTAGAGGTTTTAATCTATCGGTGATAAACAAAGCTATAGGGCTGGAAGCTAGTGATACACCCGCAACAAATGCTCCGATTTCGGGCGATAGCCCGATTAAGGTAGCAAGTTCTGCGATGCCCAGGCACCAGGCAATGGCTAATAAAAAGATATATTCGTGAATCTGATCGTATTTGATAATCAGTTTAATCAAGACATAACGTTGTATCAGCCATGCGACAAAAATCAAGACAGGTAATGCACACAACTGCAGCACGATATCTATCACAAGGTCACCACCTTTGCCATAACCTTGAAGCAATAGAAGAATAATAATGGCGATTAAATCCTGAATTAATAAAATACTAA
>CAZDFI010000006.1:0-12683 GCA_964504725.1 uncultured Enterobacteriaceae bacterium | reverse complement strand
GCCGGTATGTTTGTGATGCAGTGTCGTGGTCGGTAAGAGCTTTAAGCCGATAATCGTACTTGAGAACATGGTGACCGCTGCAATCAATATCGATTCTGATACTGAATAACCAAACGTAACTCCGATCAAATAACCCAATAGAGAAAAAATGAATGAGCTAATTAGCGTAACTTTCAAGGCTTTACCCAACATTGTCATCAACTGCCGCGGCAAAAGATCAAGCCCGAGTAAATAAAGTAGAAATATAATGCCGATATGAGAGATATCGGTAACCAGACTCGCGTCATCTACCAAAGCAAGCCCCCAGGGTCCTAATAAGATACCAAGAATAATATAGCCCACAATCATCGCCTGACGGGCGAACAACGCCAATGTTGCAAATACGGCGGCGCCGGTAAAGATTAAGAAGATTGAATATACTATTGTGTTATCTGGCATGGGTTTATTATAAAGGGTCGCTAAAGTTATTTATATTTTTCTTAGCTTTTGTAATTGTTTCTTCACTCTTTTCTGAGACACAGGGATGACTGTTTTTAATTCTTGCGCAAATAATGACACTCTATATTCTTCTAATAGCCAATGAACCTCGTCTATTCCCGGGCACTCATTATCCGACTGTCGATTAGCATCTGAAATCTGTTTCCACGTTTCCCACAATGGTTTTATCTGCGCCAGGTTTCCGGCATCTTTCTCCGGGGAATAATTCAGTTTATCCAGCCTTTTTAAAACAGCATCCAGATAGCGTGGGTAAAACTTTAACCATGTTAATGGTGTATTGCTGACAAACCCTTGATAGATCAGGGTTGATAACTGTTCCTTAATATCAGCAATCGCTCTAAGTTTTACTGGTGCGATTTTTTCGCTGATCAATGCACTGATTTCGTGATGCTTGCGCAATATATCACCAATCAGCAGGCATAAATGATTAGTTTCATCTATCAGTCGTGGAACACCTTCGGCTTTTATTTTCTCAAACTCACTATGTGTCCGTGCCATCTTGCCATCAGGGATAAATAATTGCTCAATGATTGCTTCTATGATGTCTTCCTTGATTTTATCCGAAGAACCAACCGTCGAAAAATACAAGTTGATCTTGTCAATGCCCGGATAATTCTTTTTCAAATAGTTGATCTCTTTTTTTAAAACCAGGACATACAGCCTTATCAGTCCTGCACGCATATTTTTATTGGCTTTCTCTAGCGTATCAAAATGGCGTATCGACACTGAGTCCTGATTGTCGACCAATGCTGGATATACTTTTATCTTTAAGCGATTAATTTCCGTTTCTAATTCTTCAGGTAGATCATCAAAGTCCCAGGAAGTAAATTCCTCAAGGGCATTTTCTGTTGATGTTAGATTTGAAAGATATTCATCAACATGCCCTGAAGCCTGGATTTTTAATGCATCTAAATCGCGCCCGGACACAATAACATTGTTATCTTGATCAAGTACGCGAATGTTCATCTTCAGATGATCCGGAATTGATTTACATTGCCAATCGTCATCTGTTATCTGGATCCCTCTATTTCTAAAAATATATTCAGACAGATTGCCGGTTAATGTTTCCGACTCGGCTGCAATATGTTTCACACAGTCTTTCACTGTATCGGGAATGGGAACCAGTTGACGTCTTAATCGTTTAGGTAAGGATCTTAGAAGAATCTCGATTTTTTCTTCTAACATGCCGGGTACAAGTTTTTCCAACTGACTATCGCTCACCTGGTTTAGAACATGTACGGGAATATCAATTGTCACACCATCATTCTGATTCCCCGGCTCAAATTGATACGACAGTGGCAGTTGTAGATGATTTACCTGTAGCTGGTCCGGGTAATACGTTTCTGTCACACCTTCGGCTTCATGCAACATGATGTCTGCCGAATCCATGTAAAGTAATTTCTGACGCTCCTTTTCAGCCTTGATGCGCCATTTTTCGAAATGCGGGCCACTGTAAATATCTTGCGGAATAATCTTGTCGTAAAAATGATATATAGCTTCGTCATCCAGCACATCGAATCTGCGTGATTTTTTCTCCAGTTGTCTGATATCTTCAATCACGCCGTGATTAAATTTAAAAAATTCTGCTTGTGTGCGCAATTCTTCATAAACAAAAGCATGTCTGATAAAGATGCTACGTGCTTCTTCAGGATCCACCGGGCCAAAATTAATCTTGTTCCTGGCGACTACCGTCATGCCGAACAATGTCACTTTTTCATAACCAGAAACTTGCTGTGCCCTGCTGTCCCAATAAGGTTCTGACCAGGTTCTTTTCAATAAATGCTTTGCGACTTTCAGCAACCATTGCGAATCGATTCCTGCCACCTCCCTTGCATACAGTCGCGATGTCTCGGCTAATTCTGCCGCAACTATCCATTTGGGTGTTTTTGAGAATTGTCCCGAACCAGGGAAAATATGTAGTTTGATATTTCTTGCACCAAGATATTCTTTGCTATCTGTCTTTACCGCAACATGGCTCAATAAACCGCTTAACAGGGCGCAATGTATATTTTGATAATCCGCTGCCTCGGAATTTCTGTTCAGCTTCATATCTGACGTCAACCTGGCCAGTTGCCGATGTATCTCTTGCCATTCGAGCATGCGTATATAAGAGACAAAGTGTTGTCCACACATCTTTCTTAGTTGGCTTTTAGATAATTTCTTTAACTGTTTACGATAAAAATTCCAGAAATTTACATACCAGAGAAAATCAGATTTTTCATCTTCAAACTCTGAATGTGCCTTGTCGGCTTTTTCTTGAGCTTCTTGAGGTCGTTCTTTTGGATTCTGAATACTTAAAGCGCTGACAATCACCAACATTTCAGTCAGGCAATTCCAGTCATTCGCAGCAATCAGCATGCGTCCCATACGCGGATCAACAGGTAGTCTGGCTATCCATCTTCCCGATTGTGATATTTTTCCTTTAGAATTAATGGCACCAATTTCAGTAAGCAACCGAAGTCCGTCTTTAACAAAACGTTTATCTGGTTTATCGATGAAAGGAAAATCTTCAATAGCGCCCATCTTCAATGCCTTCATCTGCAAGATAACCGAAGCCAGATTTGTTCTCATGATCTCCGCATCAGTAAATTCCTTTCGCTGCTCAAAATCCAGCTCTGAATAAAGCCTGACGCAAATACCATCGGACACACGTCCGCAACGTCCTTTTCTTTGATCAGCTGACGATTGTGATATTTTTTCGACGGGTAACCTTTGTACCTTGCTACGATGGCTATAACGACTGATACGTGCACAACCAGTATCTATGACAAATCGGATACCCGGAATAGTCAATGATGTTTCCGCAACATTAGTGGCTAAAACTATGTGTCTTTTTTTATGAGGGGCAAATATTTTTGACTGGCGCGCAGAATTTAAACGCGCATATAGCGGTAATATATCGGTGTTTGGTAGATTTTTTTTCTCCAAAAACTTGCTGGTTTCATGGATCTCGCGCTCGCCTTCAAGAAATATCAGAATATCTCCGCGATCAACCGTCGTTAATTCTCCAATTGCCGACAATATTGCCTCTTCGCGTACTGTCTCATCATCGGCTTCCTCATCGTCCATATCTTCTAGTGGTCGATACCAAACATCTACCGGATACGTTCTTCCCGATACTTCAACAACAGGCGCATTGAAAAAATGTTCAGAAAAACGGGCCACGTCAATTGTTGCAGATGTGATAATTATTTTTAAATCAGGCCGTTTAGGAAGAATATTTCTCAAATAACCCAGGATGAAATCGATATTTAAACTGCGTTCGTGCGCCTCATCAATTATCAACGTGTCATAGGCAGTTAATAAGCGATCCTGCTGTAATTCCGCCAGTAAAATGCCGTCCGTCATTATTTTGATATAGGTATTAGCAGCGGTTTTATCCGTATGTCTGATTTTATAACCCACTGCCTGGCCTAGTTCAGTCTTCAGCTCATCAGCGATACGAGAAGCGATTGTTCTTGCAGCAATTCGTCGAGGTTGCGTATGTCCAATCAACCCATCGATCCCCCGACCGATTGACAAGCATATTTTCGGAATTTGCGTGGTTTTCCCCGATCCGGTCTCGCCGCAGATGATAACGACCTGATTATTCTGAATCGCAGCGGCTATTTCACCACGTTTGTCAGATACAGGAAGTATTTCCAGAAATTCTATAATGGGGATATTTTCCATTTTTACTACTTTACGAACCAGCGCAGCCTCAATCTTTTTATGTAAAGAACCCTGTCCAGTGACATTTGATCGTTTATATTCTTGATTCAAATTATCTCTGTCTCGGCGCATGCAATTTGCGATGTTTTCCCTTATATTCTTCATTAGTTCAATTACTTAAGTGCCCAAGTTATGAGTAGGTTTTTAGCATAAAAATCAATAATTTATTTTGTAATACAAACAATCACTGGTAGGATATCAGAAAGGGTGCATTACTTGTTCCGGGTCAGCCTGTGTTGAGGTAAATTTAGAAGCTATAAATAGATTAATGCATTAATCAAGGATCCAAGGTCATAGATTGATGATGTTCATGGAAACTAACTATTTGAAATTAAAAAGATAATGGCTTTTCAATCAGACATAGCAGGTGCACAAATTGATGGTGCGCGTGATTACCAGGAGGATGCTTTTCTAATCACCCACCTCACGGATGCCAATGGAGACCCCAGTTCCCTGATAATTGTTGCCGACGGAATGGGTGGACATGCAGCTGGAAATGTGGCCAGTAATATGGCTGTTCAGGCATTCAACAAATCTATCACTACGCTTTATCCTACGGATACTATCTCAGAAGCACTTAATATAAGTGTATTAAAAGCGAATGCCGCGATAACAGATACAGTTAAGGAGACGCCTGCCCTTGATGGTATGGGGTGCACGTTTATCGGTGTGCTTATTGAAGGGAAAAACATGTGGTGGGTGAGTGTCGGCGATAGTCACCTGTATTTATTGCGTAACAGAACACTCACCAAATTAAATGAAGATCATAGTTATGGCGGATTTCTGGACAGAATGGAAGCTGCCGGAACACCTGTAAATGTTGAACCAGGGTTATCCAGAAATATGCTGATGAGTGCCATTACTGGGGCTGAAATTGCAGAAATAGACTGTCCCTCATCACTGTTTACGCTGGAGCACGACGATAAATTAGTTATCTGCTCTGATGGCCTGGACACTTTAAGTGAAGGGAAGATTATTCAATATTCTGACTGGGCAGATTCACCTAAAGAATGCGCTGATGCCTTGATGAGTGCCGTGGAAGATGCGGCGATGCCGAGACAGGATAATACGACTGCTGTTGTGGTCAAGATCATCGATGACGGCATCAGCAAGCCTGCAACTGTAGTAGTAGAAGATGATGATGATGACATTACAGATCCAGGCGAGGGAATTGTCAGCACTACCGCTGAAATTGAAGATTTATCTGATACTATCGAAGAAGAAATCGTCGAGACACCTGAAGAAATCGTTGATTTAACACCCGATGAAACACCAGTGGATTCGGACGCGGATATTGATGATGTCAGCGATAGCGCAGAAAAAAGCAAGACTGGATTGTTAATTGGAATCGCAGCGATCGTACTTGTAGCACTTATTGCAGGTGGTTATTTTATGTTCGGTGGATCAAAACCTGATGAAGCAGTTATTCAGAGTGACCCCGATGAAGTCGAGCAAGAAGAAACAATAAGTGACGAAGCATCTTCAGAAGCGACAGTTATTGAAGATGCTGAAGAAATTGCAGATGAGGAAGAAACCATAGAAACGGCAGAGGAAACTGCCCCTGAACCTGAAACTACGCTAGAAACAGGTTCGCAACCGACGTTAGGACCTGCATCAGCAAGCAAAAAAGAATTTCAGGATGATTTTAAAGATGGTGGAAAAACGCCTGTCATGATCGTTATTCCGACGGGCACATTTGAAATGGGAAGTCCATCCTCATCCCGCTTTGTAGATGAGAGGCCGAGACACAAGGTAAAAATTGAATCAATCGCTGTCAGTAAATATGAAGTTACTTTTACTGAATATGATAAATTTGCCCAAGCAACCAATCGAAAACCACCTGATGATCTTTATATGGATCGAGAGACACATCCTGTAGTCTTCGTTAAATGGGATGACGCCTATTACTATGCAAAATGGCTTACTGAACAAACTGGCAAAAAATACCGATTATTGAGTGAAAGTGAGTGGGAATATGCAGCTTCTACCGGTACGAAATCCCCATTCTGGTGGGGTTTCAATGAAGAACCAGGACGAGCACACTGCTTCGGTTGCAAAACAGGTCTGGATCCCCGTAAACCATCAAAAATTGGCGGTTTCGCAGCGAATAAGTTTGGACTTCATGACACAGCGGGGAATATTGCAGAATGGGTACAAGATTGCTGGCATGAAAATTATAAGAGTGCCCCAGTCAATAATGAAGTCTGGGAAGGTGGTGACTGTTCATTCCGGGCCGTAAGAGGTGGTGCATACATTAGCCCACCACAGTCCATCAGAAGTGCTAAAAGAGACAAGCTTAAGTCAGATTCCGGATATGATCATGTCGGTATCAGACTTGCCCGAGAGATAGATTAAAAGATTAAGCCCCTGGCAACTAGAGATCACTGTGTCCCAGATCCATCTCAGGTGAAATCTGGTCTCGAATCATTTGTTTGATTTCTTTCGACTCCGGGAAGCGCCCTTTTTCATTCTTTGAAAACAATATTTCACCATTGAGGCGTATTGTGAAAACGCCTCCCGATGAAGGTTTCAGACTTAAGTTCGTAATATTTTCACCAAAAGTCATCAGTATCTCCTGAGCCATCCAGCTCGCACGCAATATAAATCTACACTGCGCACAATATTCGATCTCCACATTACAGGATTTTTTCCCAGAAACCATCTGCTCAGTCCCTAGTCAATCTAGATAAGTACGCAAAACGGAGAATCTCCATGAGCAATGTCAAAAAATTTACATTCATTTTATTAGCTATCATATCATTCAGTTTGATCTCAGCATCAGCTCAAGCTGGCGGCATTAGTATCACATTTGGCGGTTACGGCCATGATTACCATCATGGGCACAACGCCCATCATTCATCGACCTACTACTATAGTGGCCCCTTTGTGACTTATCTGCATCACTATAGACCGTATTATGGCTATCACCAAAATTCATATTACTCAGGGCACCATGGCAGCCATCACTCCGCATATGGTAACTATTCCCATCATAACTCTGGCCATAACCGTTTTGCACGGTATCGCAATGGACATTATACTCGTCATTCCGGACACAATAGACTCGCAGGGACTTCAAGTAAGAAACATAGAAGATAATTATTTAATTTTATTAATGGATTCACTCTTTTGTAGCATTACATAAAGAGTGAATCCATTATTTGAAATTATGAATAATCTTCTTGCCTGAGGATATAAATAATCAGCAATAAAGCCGGGATGCCAAGTAACCCTGCATATAAGAAAAAATATGCATAACCAACTGAATCAACAACAATACCAGAAAACCCACCCATAAATTTTGCTGGCAATGTCATCAAGGAACTAAATAATGCATATTGCGTGGCAGAATATGCTTTGTTTGTCATGCCCGACAAATAGGCAATAAAGGCAGATGTAGCAAAACCACCACTTAGATTATCTGCAGAAATAACCATCGCCAACAATGAGATATCTGGTTTAGATATAGCTAAGACTACAAACAATAAATTAGTTAGTATTATCATGATTGAACCAAATATCAGCGGTCTTTCGACCCCAAATCTAGTCACAAAAACACCACCGAGAACAGCACCAAATATAGTCATAAAAAAACCGAATATCTTTGCCACATTTGCAATTTCCGTTTTGCTAAATCCGAGATCAAGATAAAAGGGGTTCGCCATCACGCCCATGGTAATATCGCTCATTTTATATGTGCCGATAAGTAATAATATAATAAGGGCCATACGGCCATTCCTTTCAAAAAATTCAACAAAAGGACTTACAACTGCATCGACAAACCAACGCCCTATTCCTTCTGCGGCACCACTTTGTTTATCCAACCCCAAGGTTGATTCTAATTGTTTTTCTACTTTTTCAGCCGTGACATTACTTTTATGTTCTGGTTCAGAAATCATTAACGCAGTCACCATACCTATCAGCATGAACGTCGCCATTATTATATAGGCAAAGCTCCAGGATTGGCCCTCTGCTAGATAAAAGGCCCCTGCTCCTGCAACTAATAATGCCAAGCGATACCCAAAGACATAGGTTGCAGCCATGGCACCCTGGTAACGATCATCAACAGCCTCAATACGGTAGGCATCAATCGTTATGTCTTGGGTGGCTGAACCAAAAGCAACTACCAGCGCATAAATAGCTATCATCAATAATTGTGTTTGCGGTTCACTGCCAGCCATCCCAAATAATCCCCCGGCAATGACTATTTGTGCACACAACATCCATGAACGGCGTTTACCTAATTTTCTTGTCAGCCATGGAATTGGTAAACGATCAACAACGGGGGCCCAAAATACTTTGATTGAGTAAGTGATCCCTACCCAGCTAAAAAAACCTATGGTGGTTTTTGTGACACCTTCGTCTGCCAGCCACGCAGACAAGGTTGAGAACACCAGCAGAAAAGGCAACCCTGCAGCAAAGCCCAGGAAGATCATGCCAAAAACTCTAGGCTGTAAATAAACAGAACATGCTTCACGCCAACTTGTTGTTGTCGGTGTTTTATTATTTTTTGCGGTAGTATTCATTATTATTTAATTTTTATGCAGAATATATGCAATAAACCATTAAGTGAAACAAATAGCAGATAAAAACAATGGCAACCGAGATAGAAAGAAAATTTTTGGTGCTCAATGATGATTGGCGAGGCATTGTCAGATCTGATATGAAAATTATTCAAGCTTACCTGGCAACTAACGAATCCAGCTCCACAAGAATAAGAATTCAGAATGACAAGGCTAATATAAATATCAAGAGTGCAACACTTGGCATCACCAGATCCGAATTTGAATACGCCATTCCAGTTGTTGATGCTCAGTCAATGATAGACGATTTATGTATCAAACCTGTGATAGAAAAAACACGATACATAGTTAAATATATGCATCATACTTGGGAGATTGATGTTTTCTCTGGTGACAATGAGGGTCTCATTGTCGCCGAGATTGAACTTTCATCCCCTGATGAGGCCTTTGAAAAACCATCATGGCTTGGGGAAGAAGTCTCAAATGATGCCCGTTACTATAATGTTTGTTTGGTAAAAACCCCCTATAAAACTTGGACTAGATAATTTTCTAGTCAGTCAGTTCAATTTCGGTCTTAGGCCTGATAATAAACCAGACAACATAACCCACTGGCCAGATGATCAGTGCCAGGTAAACTCCCTTGATCAGGGCCAGTGTCCCGGCAACGACAAACAACAGCGGAAATATCATTGCCTTCGTGCCGCTCCCTCTGGTTGTAATATCGCCAAAGATCCACAATATGCTACAAACATAGATGGAACAGAAAATGATAAAGATAAATACGTCTGCGGCGCTTGTTAATGGTATATCCACAATCTTGCTCCTAAATAATCGGAATCGGTAACTACGCTTTCATATAATGTTTTGCATCAACCGGATGCATAAATGCATTGGCCAGCAAGGCGATAAAAAGCACTACCGCCATCAAGTACATCGTCGTGTTATATAAATTCGGTGTCGGATCGATGGTACCAACAGGAACTATTTCCATGAGTTTTGCAATGGTCACAGTGTTCGCATCAATCAGAATGTGCAACTGTTCGACACCGGCACCAAACTTGGCCTGAAACGCAGATGGATCAATTTTGGAAACCAGATCATCTATTGCATTTTTCACGGAAATTTCACGCAATGACGTAATAGCTACAGGACCAAAGACCCCGGCACTGGCCCATGCGGTTAATAATCTGCCGTGTATGCCGCCCACAAAACGGGTACCAAATACATCAGCCAGATAGGCAGGTATCGTGGCAAAGCCACCACCGTACATAGTGAAAATTAACAACGTCGCTGCATAAAAATAAACCAACCAGATCACGGACGGATCCACGCTGACCTGTGCCGCAGTGTAGGGAATGGAACAATACAACATAATTCCCAGGACGAAGAATATGTAATAGGTCGTCTTGCGTCCAAGATAGTCCGAAATGCTGGCCCAGAAAAAACGACCCACCATATTAAAAGCACTGATCATCAAGACGTAGGTTGCTGCAAATCTCAGGTCAACCAGATCGGGCAATGTCCTGCCAAAAATATCCGTCATCATGGTCTTGGCTACGGCCAGTACGCCAATTCCGGCGGTGACATTGAAACAGAGGATCACCCATAATTGATAAAACTGTCTGGTTTTTAGCGCCTTGTCGATATGCACATGGTGCATGGTTATCATTTTGCCATGATGCTCCCCTTCTTCCGGAGGTTCCCAGCCCTCTGGTTTCCAGCCCTCTGGTGGGACACGATAGCCAAATGCGGCACATAACATCACCACAAGATAGATGATGCCGATGGTGAAAAAAGTCTGCGCGACACCGATACTACCAGTGCCTACAAGATAAACGCCTTCCTGACCGGGGATGATCATATTAGCAACATCATTAGCCCCGATGATGACAACTTCTTTCATTTCGCCAGCTACTTCCGTGAGTCGGCGACCGGTTTCATCTGTAACCAGCTTTAATGAATCCACACTACCAAGGTAGTCGGGCAGTTTATGATAGTACCTGAGGAAGCCTTCTATCATCGGCTTGGCAATCATGGCACCACCACCAAATCCCATAATGGCGATACCTGTTGCCATGCCACGGCGATCAGGAAACCAGCGAATCAGTGTCCCCACTGGCGATACATAACCCAGACCCAATCCGCAGCCACCGAGGACACCATAACCAAGATACAACAACCACAACTGACCGGTCACAATACCGAAGCCACCGATGAAGAATCCACCGCTCCAGCAACAGGCGGCCGCCACCCCCACCATACGCGGGCCCACTTTTTCCAGCCAATGGCCTGCAATCGCTGCGGCAAGTCCGAGAAAAACGATGGCAACGGTAAAAACCCAGACAACACCTTTTAATGTCCAATCATCAGCGGCGCTGGTGACGACGCCAAGGCGCTTGATTAAGGCAGGGTTAAACAGGCTCCAAGCATAGACGGAGCCGATACACAGATGAATACCCAATGCCGCCGGCGCAATCAGCCAGCGGTTGAATCCTTCCTTGGCAACGATTCGCTCTTTTGATAAGAATCCGGCCATATTTATCCCCAGTTATTTTTCTTGGCTTTTTATTGCTTAGTAGTGCAATTTTGTTGCTCAGTGTTACAATTTTATTGTTCAGTGGTGCAATTTTATTGTTTAGTGGTGCAATTTTATTGTTCTGTGGTGTAAACAGGCACGAATATAACACACTTATCTGGGAGCTTATAATCCGTGATTTTGGGTAATTGCATCTTAACAATGCGTATGCTTTACCCATAATACTCCCCGCTTCAACAGTGCAATTTACCATCAAGCAGTGTAAAGTAGACAGTACGAAATTACTTAATATTCAATGTGTTGGTAATATAAGGTTTTGGAAATAAACGAATGACTGATCAAATTAAGCCCAGCAAAAAACTGATCGACAGATTTGGTCGAACGGTAAATTACGTCCGAATTTCCGTGACTGACCGATGTGATTTCCGCTGCGTCTATTGCATGGACGAAGAAATGAAATTTCTTCCACGGGCACAGTTACTCACGCTTGAAGAACTGGCAACGATCAGTCGGGCATTTATCGAACTGGGCGTCGATAAGATTCGAATTACTGGTGGAGAGCCCCTGATCCGCAGAAACGTCATTAAATTATTTCAGGATATCGGGCAACTCCCTGGCTTACGTGAACTGGTCATCACGACCAACGGCTCACAGCTCCCAAAACTGGCACAACAACTTAAAGATGCCGGGGTAAAACGTATTAATATCAGCCTTGATTCTCTCAATGTAGAAAAATTTAAACGTATTACCCGAACAGGAAATCTCGAGGATGTACTGGCCGGGTTACAGGCGGCCATGGATGTTGGTTTCAAACGCATTAAACTCAACACTGTGATTCTGAAGAACCGTAATGATGATGAGATTATTGATCTCGTCCAGTTTGCAATAGATAGAAATATCGACATCAGTTTCATAGAAGAAATGCCACTCGGTGTCATTGGCGATCACGATCGCGCAGAGGCATATTACTCCAGCGACCAGATACGTGTAGATATTGAAAAATCAATGACCTTGATCCCGACCACAGAAAGCACGGGCGGGCCATCTAAATACTATAAAATTCCCAACACTGAAACACGTGTGGGATTCATCTCGCCACATAGTCATAATTTTTGTGATCAATGTAATCGTGTCCGGCTCACTTGTGAAGGGAGATTATTACTCTGTCTGGGACAGGAACACTCTGTCGATTTGCGTCGCGTAGTACGTGGCAATCCAGGTGATATGGATCGATTAAAACAAGCCATACGCGAATCGATGGCTATCAAACCGAAGGGCCATGATTTTAACCTGGAAACCAAACCCACAATTCTTAGACACATGAGTGTCACTGGCGGATAGTATGTCCAAGATGCGGCATTGTACGTCGTCAAAACCTTTTGAACTTAGAGTCGCCTGAATTAAGAGATACATTA
>CAZDFI010000005.1:32291-45824 GCA_964504725.1 uncultured Enterobacteriaceae bacterium | reverse complement strand
TAGACGGCGCATTGCGTCGCACGTGAATGCCATCGTTAATGTCCGCTATCGGCCAGAAGCAGCAGATTCATATAATGTAATTAAGCTGCTGCTCCATACTGAAAGCGGACGTTCAAGTGTATGAAATGATTGAAAATGACCTAAAGCAGATATTTGTATTAACATTATAAATATAAGTTGATAAAATATTTCGGGAGTATGTACTTGAGTAAACCTTGATTAGTTGTTCAGTGTGTGGCTAATTAACAGTATATCAATCAATCCTTATCTTTCTTCTTTTCAGGCTCAGGCCAGCCACCTTCGGGACGTTCTTTCTCTAGGGACTCAGAAATAGCGCCTTTCCATTTTCCTTTAATTTTCAAACGCTTAGGTTTAGGCCCACGTTTTTCGCCTGATTTAGAGCATTTTTCATCATCAACACTCATCACTGCTCTCCCATTTTAATGCACACACTGCTTGATCTATAGAGCATAGCATTATACCATCATTATACCTATGACGAGGCTATAAACTATGAGTACACCAAAATCTGTGACAAATTACCTTAAAGATCAACTAGTTGAGGTCAATGCTGAGCTTGAAATGGTAAATATAGAGTACAACGACATCCAAGAGCGCGCTGAAACGCTCGTGAAAAAGCGGGATGCCCTTCAGATATTAATCAATGATCTTCCTGATAATGTGAAAGAACAAGGCCAAGAATCTGAAGAGGACGATGTTGATTCTGCATCAGTAAATATCAACACTGATGTTGCACAAGCATATAGCCGCCTTGGGATTCGAGACGCTATTCGCCTTACTCTACATAACGCAAGTACGGGCCTACGACCTAAGGATGTTACTAAAACCCTCAAAAATTATGGCTATCAGAGCAGTGGTTCTACTGATATGTCAATCCGTGTCGCAAATGAAATGGGGCGCATGAAACGCACTAAGAAGCTTATACAGTCTCATTCTGGCCGTTACCGTTTACCTAAAGATACTAACTTTGAAATATTTAACTGACAGTAAAAATGGAGATATATCATGAGAAGTAGACCGCTTCTGTAGCCCGCCAACCTTTGAGTGGCAGGATCACCGACTACAGAGGCCATATTAAAAGGCCACAACAACCTTAGAAGTTGCTGTGGCCGTGGTGATAAGTCGCTCACCCGTTGCGGATGTGGCGAAATTAGTAGACGCGCCAGACTTGGACTCTGGTGGGCATTGAACCTTTGACGAGGGCGCCCGTGCAAGTGCAAATCTTGTCATCCGCATTTTTTACCACGAGCTAAGTATTGCAAATATCTACATATTTTGCAATTTTGGCTAAAAATATGAGGAAAATCAAATGGCTAAGAACGAGAAAACATCTAAGTCAGTCGCCTCAAAAGCGGCAAAAATACTCCGTAATCCTAAATCGACAAAGGCGCAAAAGAGTGTCGCTGCGTCTGCATTGACTCAGGCTCCGGATAAGAAAAAGAGGCGTTAATTCGTCCTAGTGTGGGTAGCCGATTCATTCAGATCGGCTACTCTTTTTATACAAGAATCTGGAATAGTTATCAGGCCAGATACCTGGGTATCATCCTCATTACTAATATCAGCTAAATTCGGGGCTAGTACTTTGACGCCGTTTTCTTCTGAAACTAAGTAGCCTACTGATATACAACAACAGGTCTTGCCCCCTTCAATTTCTCTTAAAAACTGCCAAGCCGCTATCGGTTGTTTACTGTCTTCCCACTCAACCAATACTAAACGATTAGTGAACACGATTCACTGGTTCCTTATACATTAGGCGTTTACCCTCTGCGCCTTTAATTGCGGCTAGAGTCCGTTCACCATCATCAAGATTGCGATTGTTATACCGAAATTCAAACTCACTCATATATCGATGCAGATGTTCCTTGCTGACACTGTGATAAATACCGTTCAATCCACGTTTAACTGAGGAAAAGAAACCTTCAACAGTGTTGCTGTGAATATCTCCACGCACGTATTCTTTAGCACTATGACAGACAGTTTCATGGCCGCCTTTATACTCTAATCCAATGCCATTATAAGAGGGGTTCTCATCAGTAATAATCCGTGCATCAGTATGAACATTCTCACGAATGGCGGCTTTCAGTGTTTTAGCTGTGACATTAGGGACTGGTTTTGTCTTAACTCTGCCGCCACGTTCAACCATTGCAAGTACGGCTTGTTTCTTTGTTCCGCGTCCGCGTTTGCTTTGTCCTTTGTAGCGGGGCTTACCACCTACATAAGTTTCATCTACTTCAACATCCCCTGTCAGTGGATCAAATTCAGTCCCTTCCATTGCAAAGCGAATACGGTTCAACATAAATAATGAGGATTTATAAGAGACTCCTGTTTGACGGTGAATCTCTAAAGCACAAACACCCTTCTTGGAAGTGGCGGCACGCCAGAAAGCAAAGCACCAATGGCGTATTTCAATACGTGAATCTTCAAAGACTGTGCCTGTCCGAACGGTGTATTGCTTTTTGCAATCACGGCAACGCCAGCGATAGTTAGCCTGACGCTCTCCAGATTTACTGTCCATCATTTGATAAACATCAACACTTCCACACTCAGAACAGGCAGTATTCTTGCCCCATCGTTGTTTTTCCATAAACTCAATGGCTGCTTTTTCATCAGCACACGCCATTGGAATATCTTTTATGATGGGGTCGTTTTTAGTAGATCGATTTTGTACTTTTGCCATGTCTAAATCCTCAGTATGTAAATATTATACTTGAGTAAAGCCTTTAGTCAAGTAAAAAGTTACATTTTCTTTGAATTTAGTTATGATTTAGATAAGTACATACTCCCGAAATATTTCTATGCAAATTATTGCAGGTAAATATATCCTTCATGTAGTTATCGTTTTATTCATTTTTTTATTTTTCTCATACAAAATATTAACTAAAACAAAATACGCAGATAAAGTAAAAGATAACAGACTGCTGATGGGTTATGTATCAACCCTTGAGTGGATCACAAGACTAGTTCCTCCTTTTTTACTCTTAATCTTATTTGTAACGCCATTTGACGTAATGTCAATTCTCATCTGGCTTGTGTGTGGTTGTGCTGCTGTCGTATCACTCACCAGTCTTTTTAAAAATAGGGATATAAAGAGCAGAGTCAGACCCGCACTAACGATTGTCATTTTCTTCTCTGCTGCAATTTATATGTACTATCACTCGGCTAGTGTTCAAAATGAAATTGACAATTTGGCCCGTGATACAGCCAGTGTCGTACAGGCGACTTGTAATTCTGAAGGGGTATGTCCCGAATCGCCACCAGGCTGGCAAAGGGACCATGACCGGGTGTGTACAAGAGTTGAGTTTATGAGTGCTTGTAATACTCGTTATGAGGACAATCTAAAATTCTTTATACGTGTAAGACATAGCATGGAGAACAAATTACTAATCCGGGGTGGTGTTAATTTTGCATTGCAAGAAGAGTTGGTGCTTGATTAATTAGAAGATGCGTAATAATTAATGTCCGCTTAATACTGAAAGCGGACGTTTTAGCAGGAGTTCAAAGGCAAAACTATCTTACTAATATCGTTCAGTTAAATTGTTTTGTATTTAAAACATGCCCTCATATATGCCCCCAAAATGATTTCTAATACTATAGATTATATGACTTATGGAATATCTCCATTGTGTCATAAAGAAGCCCCGTTTTACTCTCATTAGAAAAGTTTAAATTTCCTTCAACGAGCGTGCTGATAATCAATGTATGACTCGATTAGCCAGTTCCAGTAATCGGGAATTGATCTTTAATCCACTTTCATTTGCTGCAAGTTGGTTAATATCAAATGTAACTTTATTGTTATTTTCAAACAGACCAATTATTCCGCCGTTATCGATAAAATCACGGCTATCCCCTACTGACAAGATACTCATACCTTTCATAGACTCAAGTGTCTGTTTTAATCGTTCAGTATTCGACATGGAAAAGTATATAATTTTACACTCCGCTTTTTTCTCAATATTTTTAATGTATTTGATCTGCAGGATTTTCCCATGTACCAACTTCCCCTGGATGGTACTGCTAGCAGCAGATATACGGTTATCTCCAAGAATGCATACATTGAAATAATCAACGTTAGAATTTGAATCCTGTTGTGGCCATACAATAAACTTTGTGAAGTTATAAATAAATGCAGCCTTGATCTTGTATTCGCGTGCGACTTCATCCGCAGTTGCGGGTAGCGATATAAACACCAGAGCAATTATAATTAGTATCCTTGCCAATATTATTTTTAATCCCTTATAAACTCGTGACGAATGTCTTGTGAAGGTGAAGTTTATAATCAAAGAGTGATAATTAAATTTCAGAATACCCATTGCCATCCCACTGAGATAGTCCAGTCAGTTTCCAGTTGTGGCCCTTCCAGATTTTGGTAGATCGGCATACCAAACTCTATCCCAAATGAATTACCCTTCCATTTTCCATCAGGGACATATACTTCAACACCAAACAACGAGTCGATACGGCTACCGCCGCGTCGATCAGGATCGGCAGTAGGTACCGAGGTCGGATCGAGATCCGGATCCGCGCCAGAAATATTACCCCAGGATCTTCCGTTCAGGCGGAATGTTGTACTGAGCCAATCGGTCCATCCATAAGTAACCCAACTACCGATTTCCAGAATATTTCCCAGACGATAGTCATTGTCATTCTCACCCAACCTGATTGTCCCCATACTATTGACACCGAATAACCATTGATCCTTAAAGTACTGAAAAATAGCCCCGATATTGAGGTCGTAGGTTCCTGAGCCAAGCTGCATGGGATAGGGTAGTTTCTGGTTGGGGCCTGCCGGGGTTTGGTCCCTCTTGTCTATAGAACCCGTGGGAAAACTCATTCCACCCTGTAAAGAAAACAAGTACCGATCTTGAGGTGCCCGGAGTAAAACATAATGGCCCATGACTCCGAGATCACCGATACCCTCAGCACGTGTCGTGAACGTTACACCGTTTCGGGTGACATGATCCATAGACAGGAGTTTGTAAGGAAGCATGGCCATCAAGGTCAGGTCATCACTGGGGGCATACATCAGAGACATTATGTGCGATTCCATGCGCATAGACGTGGGGGTAATGGCAAAATCGGTCAGCACCGATGCAGTGCTCACGTCTGACGTTCCATCACGGTTACCATCCATATCCATGTTCATATAACGATAACCGATCATCCACTCATCTTTTTTGTGGATATGACTGTGGAGAATATTGACGGGGTTCTGAATGATTTTGACTTCCATCAGTTCTTCGATGCTGAGTGTGGTGAAATCTTCAGGCTCTTTCTCTGCCCGTATTGAAGTACTGACAGTCAGTATTGTTAGCCATATTAGAGAATAAAATGGGGCACGACTTATCCCTGTGCACAGCGAGAATGCCGATTTGAATACAGCGGTTTTATACATACACATAGAGTCCATTACAGTGGTTGGATACATATTATTTTACTAATTTTTCAGCACCTTTATGAATAAATAATAGCTCGTATGCCCATATTCTTTCACATAGTAGATAGCCACGCGTTTGAAGGCGATATTCATGTCAAGATTTTTTATTTTTAATATATTCTTATTTTTCAATACGTTAATAAAGATACTACGTTCAACTATAATAATAGCGATATCAGCTGATAAATATACTAGCATTACTGTCCTGTTAACACTTTGAGAAATCAATATCAGTGTTGACTCCGTACAGCTTGTCAAGAACAGCAACTTTTTAGACATGAAAATGAAGAAAGCAATTTGTCATTCCAGAAATCCTGCAAGGATGATCCGGGATGATGAGAATGGGTTAACGGGACAGCAGTGATATACTAATAATAGTTACTGCCATTAAGAGGGAATTTTCCAATACTGATGCTGCCATTTCGCTCCTATACAATTAGTCGAAAATTAATTCTCATCTCAATAATTTCGACTACCTCAGCATTGGTGTTGGCCAGTGCTGTATTAATAATCTATAACATAGTTGAAACAAAACAATCAATTATGGAGGAACTATCAATCCTGACTACCGTCATCGGAGACAGTAGTTCAGCGGCGCTGATTTTTCTTGATGAGGAACGTGCCACCAATAATCTCGCAGCTTTGAAATCTAAACACTCCATCGTTTCTGCATGTCTTTATACGAATAATGGCAATGTGTTTGCTAGCTATTCACGTGTGCATACTAATGAAAGCCCTTGCCAGCCAATAAAACCGGATAACATTAATCTTAATGAAGATGATATCCAATTCAGCAATAGTAAAATTCATCAGCCGGATATATTCTTGGCCCAACCCATTTTTCTTGATGGCGAGTTGATTGGCGCAATTAGTATTTTATTTGATACTAGAAATATTCAAATACGTACTTATGAATATATTGCGATTGTAATAATCATCTTTCTAATAACTGTGGGTGTTGCATTTCTCCTTTCAATACGATTACAACGTGTCATTTCTGTGCCAATTGGTCAATTAGTAAAAACTGCAAAACATATTTCAGAACATAAAGACTATTCTATACGTGCCGTTAAACATAATGTAGATGAATTGGGTCTGCTTGTGGATACATTTAATAACATGTTGGAAACAATTGAAAAACAAAATGTGGATGTGGTCGCGACAAAGGAACGTTACCGTATTATGTATGATGACAATCCTGCGATGCTGTTTACAACTGATATCGATGGAAAAGTGCTTTCTATCAATCAATTTGGCGCAAAGCAATCGGGATATACTCTTGATGAGTTAGTTGGACAATCGTTGCTAGATATTATTCATGAAGAAGACAAAAAAAATGTATTAGAAATTATTATAAAATGTCATGGCCAGAAAGATAATATTCACAGCTTGAAAATACGGTTAGTACATAAGAATGGATCCATTTTATGGGTTAAATATATAGCGCGCAGCATAACCGGTGATGATGGTAAACCAACCACATTAATAATGTGTGAGAATATTACTGAGGAACAAATCCTTTCTGAACAACTCAGTTTTCAAGCCTCTCACGATGCCTTGACAGGACTGGTTAATCGAAGAGAATTTGAACAACGTGCCGAACGGTTGCTTTCAACTATCCGGCAGGACAAGAGTGAACATGCGCTATGTTATATGGATCTCGACCAGTTCAAGGTCGTCAACGATACCTGTGGCCATATCGCAGGCGATGAACTACTGCGTCAGGTTAGCTCGTTGCTAGAACAAACTGTGAGACATCGAGATACCCTGGCACGCCTGGGTGGCGATGAGTTTGGTGTCTTGATGGAACACTGCACACTGGATCATGCGCATCGGGTTGCGACAACGTTACAGAAAGTGGTACAGGACTTTCAGTTCTCTTGGGAAGAACATACCTTCAGGATTGGGGTAAGCATCGGCCTGGTGGCTATCACTGAGTCCATGCTCAATCTAGCTGAGTTACTGAAGCAGGCCGATGCGGCCTGTTATATGGCTAAGGATAATGGACGTAATCGTATCCATGTATATCGAGCTGAAGATTCAGAACTAGCCCAGCGCCATGGCGAGATACAATGGGTGGCACGACTCAATCACGCCCTTAAAGAGGATCGCTTCTGTCTCTACGCCCAAAGCATTGTGTCTCTCGAAGATAGTAATGATGTGCATTTTGAACTTCTGATCAGGATGATCGATGAGCAAGGTGAAACTATCCTTCCGGGGGCCTTTCTGCCAGCCGCTGAGCGCTATAATCTGATATCAAAATTAGATCACTGGGTGATTGAGCATGCTTTTGGCTTATTGGCAGATAACCCTGCGTTTCTAAAACAAATTAACTTTTGTTCCATTAATCTTTCTGGTCAGTCTTTGACTGATCCGGAAATACTGGATTTCATCATTACCCAGCTGGATGACTCTGGGGTTCAAGGCGAGAAGATATGTTTTGAGATCACAGAGACAGCGGCAATATCAAATCTCATGAGGGCAGATAGATTTATAGCAAAACTCAGGCAATTTGGATGTCGTTTTGCTCTGGATGATTTTGGCAGTGGTCTCTCCTCGTTTGCATATTTAAAGAATCTGCCCGTGGATTATCTAAAGATCGATGGCATGTTTGTCAAAGACATCGTAGATGACCCCATAGACCATGCGATGGTGAAATCAATTAACGAAATTGGTCATGTGATGGGTATGCAGACTATTGCTGAGTATGTCGAGAATGATGTTATTAGAGGGATGTTGAAAGAGATTGGTGTTGACTATGCCCAAGGTTATGGTATTGGCAAGCCGTTAGCTTTTGATGCATTACTCAACCAGCTAAATAATATTACTAATAACACAATCTCCACTTAACTTTTAATAAAGACAACAGCTTCTCGAAAATAAATGAACGTCCGCTTACGCTGGGAAGCTGCAGTTTAAGAATCTGAATCAGAGCTGCTGCTTTGGGTCGATTCTAGCATATAAATCTTGCTTCTCTGTGTTACCGCTTACGCTGGGAAGCAGATGTTCAGAACATTCAACTCTAATGTCCGCTTTATACTTATTCTGTTGAAAAACTCGATAATTTGGAGATGCTAAATTTCTGCCAAGAGACAATCACTTCGAGAATGTCATCCATTTATCATGCGTAGCCGCAATAGAGGATCCAGATCGAGATTTTAAGCATTCCATGTCCCCTCTCATATCTAATAGAAATTAAATCGCTTAAACGACTGTAATTTTATTATCCTTAAAATAAACGGAGTTTTTCAACAGTATCCAGCGTAAGCGGACATAAGGGAAAATAGATATTCATACCCCAAATAGGATGTTTTTGAGCAATAGTATTCACTATTTACCAATATCTAGGTAATATAAAACGAATGGAAAATTTACAGAAAAGGACGCGTTTTGCTATCAAATACACAAATAAAAGAACCATCCAGTCTCGATATATAAGAAAAATAACGAGTCATAGCAATGGCTCGTTATTCACAAGTTAGATGTAGGTGAAAAATGTCTTTAAATATTCATTATGAGCAGGAGCATAATTATTTAGTTGCAAAAATAATAGGCGGTTTAACTGCAGATTTACTAGAAAAATATGGGAGAGAGATAAACCTTGTTGCATCAAAGCATAATTGTAAACATCTGCTTAATGATTTCAGAGATGTAAATCTTAAATTATCAATGATGGAAGTTTATGATGCCCCCAAAATATTAGAATTGACAGGGATTGATAAAACATGGAAAAGGGCTACTGTCATATCTAATAATTTAGATAATTTTAAATTTTTTGAAAACGTATCGAGGAATCGTGGATATAATATAAAAATATTTACAAATATGACAAAAGCAATAGATTGGTTAATATTAAATTAAATGATTCTCCACCTAGCTACACGCTTAACCCAATCTGAAATAAGCGTCGTTTTTCGAATGCCACCACAAATTCCCTCTGGGTTAGCTTTGTATGTTAAATCTTAACGTCCGCTTCAGTATTAAGTGGACATTCCTTATAAATGCTTGATAGAGTAAAAATCTATAAATTGTTATAAATTACCTTTTATTTATTTAAAATATTATGGACAACTCAAAACAAAAGATATCGATTCAACCTGGTTACGTTCTCATCGAACGCTCACAAGATTACAAGGTTGTCTGGAGCGAGCAGCCAGCGAAGCTGATGGAAATGTCGGCCGCCTGTAAGGAGGCAGGCTGCCAAAAGGTGCTAATCCTGGGGCCCAGAACGAAAGTGAGACTTTCGACGACAGAAATCTTCGACCTGGCTAAACAAATAGCTAAGTTGGACCTGCAGATAGCTGTTGTGGAATTTCACGACGCACCGATTGGTAAAGTGAGATTCCTGGAAAGCGTGGTGAAGAATCGCGGTGTTCCGATGAAGTTTTTTGACAACGAACAGAATGCCAAAGACTGGCTAGAAATTCCATAATCAAGGCATGTTGGACCAAATTGCTACATCGTTAAGTGTCCGCTTTCAGTATCAAGCGGACATATAATGTATGTATGCTTGTATTTTTAGCCTACATATTTATGAAAGAGATAGTACCCTACCGGGGGTGCCAATTTACGTTGTCCGTACCCCCCCTTTCGATTCATCTCAGCCTAGTAATGGAGGTTAAAGAGAACAAAAAGCTATGCCATGTCGTGAAGATGGTCATGACCCACATCTAAAAAGGATATTTATATTTTCTAGCGTTGCAATGGCGTTGCAATGAGAATTTAAAGGAATTCTTAAGGGAGCTAAACTGTTTGTGAATGGTGGCCAGGGACAGAATCGAACTGCCGACACGAGGATTTTCAGTCCTTATTCTCTATTATCACCACCTACGACAACTTAGCATAAACTACCATATTCTCTATCAAAAACAGTTAGTTATTCAGAACTGATTGCGCTATAATATTCACCAGTTACTATGTATTCTGGTGACTTAGTGGTGACTCAGTGGTGACTTATTCACATTAATGAAGTAATAGTAAGTATTGCCCTAGCTGGTTTATATCCAACTGGGGCAAGATATGGAAGTCGTTTATTTGTATTCCACTGAATCAGGGAACACAGTTGAAACTAACTAAAAAACTTATCGATTCTTTCACTTATAAAGGACCTGAAGGACCTAAGCCACGCCGTGACGTTCGATGGGATGAACAACTACCTGGGTTTGGAGTTCGTATATATCCATCAGGACATAAGGCATATATTTTATCCTACAGATACATTGGCCGTAAGCGTTTGATGAAGCTTGCTGATGTTGGAATCTTTACCCTTAGTCAAGCGCGTGACCTTGCACGTAAGACTATTGCACGAGTCATAAACGATGAAGACCCTCTAGAGGAAAGAGAAAAAGCCAAAAGAGGGGAAACTATACGTAACCTATGCGAAGCCTACCTTGAACGTCATGCAAAGATACACAAAAAATCATGGCGTAGGGATGAGCGACAAATTAAGCAATTCATTAATCCTGCCTGGGGTGCACACAAAGTAGAGGCTATTAAGCGGAGAGATGTTGCTGCTCTACACCATATGATTGGAATTAAACGTGGAACCCCGTATGAGGCAAACCGTACTATCTCAATGCTGTCTAAAATGTTCGCATTAGCAAAACAATGGGGATACCTAGAAGAATCAGCACCAAACCCTGCAAGAAACATTCAAAAATTTAAAGAGGAAAAGCGTGACCGGTGGATAACAGTTGAAGAGTTACCTCGCCTTGCAAAAGCAATTGAAGAAGAACAAAATTTTTATGCACGTGCAGCTATATGGCTCTACTTATTAACTGGACTACGAAGATCTGAACTTTTATCTGCTAAATGGGATGATGTTGATTGGAATCGAAAGGAAATATGCATACCTGACACTAAATCAGGACAAAAACATTACTTACCTTTAAGTAAACGAGCACATACCCTCCTTGAGTTTTTGCCTCATGTTGAGGGCAATCCATACATACTCCCGGGCAAAAAAGAAGGTAGTCACTTAATCAATATAACTAAACCTTGGTATCGAATAAGAAAACGAGCAGGAATTGAAGATGTACGATTGCATGACCTTAGGCGTACTGTTGGTTCGTGGATGGCTCAAGATGGGAAGAGCTTGCACCTCATTGGAAGAGTTCTAAATCACAAGAAAGAAAGCACAACAGCCATTTACGCAAGATTTGGGCAAGATAACGTAAGAGAAGCATTGGAATCACATGCACAAAAATTGATCTCTATTGCGAAGGTAGAACTACCTAAAGTCATTACATCATAAACCTTTTGTTATAGTTACAGGAGTAGTTCAACTATGAATAATGTAATAGTGATAATCCTAGTGTTAGTAGTTACCATAGCTTTCTCGTGGTTATTTCGTTATGAAGTTTTATATCATCCTAAGCAAGCTTCGGCTGTACTAGTACATGATCGCTGGAAAGGTGAGACTCGGCTAATTATAGCGAAGGAAAACTATAATATAATTGATAGAGTAATTTTCCCATCTGATTGACAATTACTAATATTGTTGACAACTTGTATATTCTATCATAAATTATCAGTAACTTAGTTTGTAACACACTCAAGACCATGCGAGGCGATGACTTGCTAACTTGAGTTAGTCAGCTGACACCGCGAAGGGCATAGCTGAGGGACGAACACCTATATAGGTGTTAATAACTTAAACATGAACTTTAAGAGGTAAGGCAGCATGACTATCTGTACACATCATCAGGAATATTCGAATCCTGATTCACTGCTAACTGAATCACAAACAGCTCAGTACTTAAACTTTACCCCAAGATGTCTTCAAGCATGGAGGCAACGTGGCGGGGGACCTAAATATGTCCGAATCTCTTCCAGAGCAATTCGTTATCGTAAAATAGATTTGGATAATTGGATAGAGGAACGACTTAAAACATCCACATCGGAGGATTAGGTCATGCGCTATTCCAAAGAAAACGTGACGTTATCACGCCAATCTGCTCAAGCATATATCAATAGTGGTTTTCAACCTATTCCAATCCCGTTTGGTGAGAAAACTCCCAAAATAAGAAACTGGAATAAACTACGAATTACAAATGATGAAGCACCTACATACTTCAGTTCTCCATGCATTAATATCGGCATTCTATTAGGTGAACCTTCACGCAATCTTATTGACATTGATATAGATTGTGTAGAGGCAATCGCTCTTGCTGGTAAATTACTACCAGATACTAATTTTGTTTTTGGTCATTGGAGTAAACCATATAGTCATTATGAATATATCGTAGATACACCTCCAAAAAATAGAAAATTCACAGATATTGATGGGAGCGTTCTTCTTGAAATCCGTTCCACTAATGCACAAACATTATACCCACCTAGCATACATCCTTCAGGTGAACAGATACGGTACTTCAAAGACGGAAGCCCTGGAAATATCTCTGTGTTTAAACTACTAAAATCAGCTCAACTACTGGCTGCAGCATCACTACTTACTCGACACTGGCCGGTGGAGGGAGCTAGGCAGAATGCTGCGCTTGCTTTAGCTGGTGGGTTACTTCGGACATGGAAAGACCCAACCAAGGTGTCTAAATTTGTGTATATCGTTGCTAAAGCCGCCGGTGATGAGGAAACAAGCAAAAGAATAAACGCGGTTCTCGATACTGCAAAAAAGCAAAACGGAAAGAATAAGACAACCGGTTGGCCCACTCTTGGGAACATACTCGGTAACGATACCCTTGAAAAAGTGATGTGTTGGTTAGAAATAGACAATGAGCCAGTTCTAAATGACAACAGAAATAACACATTTTCTTTCCTTTCAATCGAAGAATTAAAAAATTTACCACCTCCCGAATGGCTAATAGAGAATATATTTACGGTCGGGGGATTTGTTCTTCTTTACGGCCCTGCAGGTGATGGGAAAACATTTATTACTATCGATCTTATGTTATCAATTGCACAAGGCATAGATTGGGCTGGACACGCTACTAAAAGTGGTATTGTTGCATACATTGCGGCAGAGGGTGTGGGTGGTCTTATATCACGATTTAAAGCCTGGGAAACGTATAAATCTCATAGTATTGACAACATATATACATTGCCAAACCCTGTGCAATTAA
>CAZDFI010000005.1:0-32281 GCA_964504725.1 uncultured Enterobacteriaceae bacterium | reverse complement strand
TGCAATTAACAGATCAAAGTGATTTAGATGCATTGGATACTGCATTAAACGAATTACCACAAAAACCAGTGTTGTTAGCCATAGATACTATGGCAAGGTGTATGGCAGGGAAAGATGAAAATAGTGCAATGGATATTGGTGCCATGGTAAAAAGACTTGACGATATTCGTCACAAAATAAACTGCTCTATCCTTCTGAATCATCACACAGGTAAGGATAAAAGAGATGAACGTGGTAGTAGTGCTTTACGTGGTGCGGCAGATACAGTTATTCGTATATGTAAAAATGGTACAAAAATTTCATTGGAATGTGAAAAACAAAAAGATTACTCACAATTCGATGATATTACTTTTAAATTGGAAACAATAAAATTGGATGATGACCCGCCTAATGATTCATCTTGCGTTCTTGTTCCTTGCAATGACAAGAACATAAAAAACACTGTATATCTTAATAATAATAAGATGGCGATATTAAAAATTCTGAAAGCTGAAGAGAGAGGTCTTAAATCATCCTTTCTGATGCAGAAATTTATGGATAAAACTAATAAATCTAATAATACTTTTTATATCGCAGCAAGGGAGCTTAAACGTGAGGGTTACATAGTACTTGATAATAATAAGCAGTATTGTCTGACAGAAATTTGGCTTAATACTATTACTACCAAATAACTATCATTTTACTATCATGAGATTTGTCATAACTATCTATCACTATCACACTCCTATAGGAGTGATAGTAATAGTAGACCGGATGTTGAGATTATAACCATGAAAAAAAATGACTACATCACTATGATGAATAATGCATTAAAATCCGATATAGGTATACGTGTGCTTTGTTTGCCGAATGATGTTGAAAGTGTACGCAAAAGACTCTATAACCTACGTCAAAACCTTAGGATAAAAGGGGCCCATATTTATGATGAGCTGAAATTCCGGGTTTATGATTGTCGCGAGCTTTGGATCGTTAAAAAGGATGCTCTTGATATGCGTGATGATGGCATTCTTGAAACTGGAAATGTAGAAGAGTTACATAAAAATGATTTATACAAGCTACCAAAACCACCCTATTATCGTCGCCAATGATAGGTGTTTTGTTCTTTTCTTCTTTATTTTTTCTTTGTTCCCTCTGTTATTCTAGTTTTCTCTATATCTTTCATCATAGCTCAAATTCAGATGCTCCTAATTAAAGATAAATCATCCTTTTATTTTCATTCTTTGATTTGTCAATCATTGCTTCTTTAACGTATTCAAAAATACCCACTCCCTTTGCTCGTTTTTATATTTCCAGAAACGCCACCCACCGACTGGTCTTCCTAAAGCTGCTTTTGCTGCTGAATTAGGGCTGTCAAAAACATCTTCTCCATATCTTATAGTGCCGTCTAACCTCAAAGATGCAGTATATTCATACCCATCTCGCCATGCCTTCAGCATTATACGTTTTTTAACTAATCCTTTTAGTGCCCCTTTACCTTTAGCTTTTTGTGCTTTTGTCCTCTGACGTCTACTTGCAACCCAGCCCCCAATTATTTCTGCTCTTTTATCGGCATCATGTGCTGTAATTTCACGGTTAAGAGTAGAATATAGATTTTCAGACTTAACAAACTTCCCTGATTGCTTATTACCTGTGGGATTAGTTATTCGCAAAATTAAAGATTCCAATTCTTTAATATGATCATCATGCACTGTTAAGTAAACACTAAACCTATCCCACACACCGTTATGACGATCCCTCAGGTGCGATTTCAATCTTCCCATTAAATTACTAGCAAGGCCAACATAGTAAAGTTTATCTCTTCGATATAATGCATAAACACCAGATTCTCTTCGGATCAATTGTTTAATAACATCAGGATATTCTTTCAATACGCGCCATGAAATACCTTCCAAATGTCTAGTTACTAATCGTTTACCCTTCGGCATAATAATATCTCTCTATAGCACTAAATATATAGCTGTCCCCATTTACTGCGTAGGCCATATCTGATTCGATGTAGCGGCAAGTCTCACTGACCTCATTTACATGGATTAAATACTATTTATATCCACTCACACTATATCTGCTCTAATAAAAAATCCGATTAGAACATTGAAAGCTGTTTTAACTATAGTCTTATCCATTTCGGAATGGGGTGATTTCTCACCATGAAATAGATTACACCTAATTTGATAAATTGTGTGTAACGTATGGGGCCAATCTCTAGGTATGATTTCTCCCTTTTCAACATGATAACGTGAACATTTAGGTTTAAATTCTATATTTGGTATTTGATAATACAATTCTATGTATTCAGCTCTATCATTGAATTGGTGCTGTTGTTGGTTTTCCATTCTGATGTTATTTGCCCTAAATATAGGCCAAAGATCTGCAAATTGGTTTGTCATTAATTCAAATTGTTCATCATTTTGATAAAAATCTAGAAACATTGCTCGTAATCTTGGGCAATTGGCAACGCGCCTTACTAATATATTGTCTTGATCAATTCCCGTAACACATGATGACCATGCGTTAAATGCAATCCACAGATATATAAATGGTTCAAATGACTGGCCAGGGTCGCATTCTAGTTGATCGAGTGCTTTGTCATACCAAGATTTTATTAAGTTTTTTCCATCTTGGTGAAGACGACGATAAATCCCTATATCTAATGGTCTTGGTGAAGGATTCAAATATGTGCATGGCATAATTATTTTTTTTATTTATTTTTTGATATTTAATCTCTAAATTGTCCAGACAACCATCTCTATTAATTCAATTTGATTCATTATCGTCAGTTACGATCTTCACTTTAATATTTTCAAATCTACCATTTTCATCCTGCTTTGGAAGCCATGATGGTTTATCACGATTATGTACTGCTTTCCATACGTGGCATATAGCTTCAAATGTTAATTCAACAGTTTTTTTGACAATTTCAATATTTACATCATGAAAATGATTCTCTTTAACATAACCCCATTTAGTAGGGTTTGTACCAGGTTCACAATGTACAAATGAATCACGACGTTGTTTACAATCATTAAATAAAGGCTCAAATGGATGTGATTTATCGTCAACAATACCATTTTTACCACTAACTATATCCGGATATGTAATAAATTTTTTTCGTAATGAGAGATTATTATTTTTTAGTTTTTTTACGATTTTTTCAGGAGCATTCGGATGCTCCATCAACCATGCTAAGGCTAGACCACTTATAAAAGATTCTAAAAGATTAAAACTTGTTAAAATTACGCTACGACTTAGTGATTGGCTATTTTCAGTTGAAACGAATCCTCTCCTAAGCAAATCATTGTCATGAATCTCATCAATATCAAGATGCAGATTGTATAAAAATGCTAAATCACTTGCTAGATGATATTCAGGGTGACGAAAAGCTGAATGATTAAATCCTTGTAAAATCAATTGTGCATAAGGTGGACAGTCCATATTTTTATGACAATTCAAACGGCCAATCAATTCTTCTATTTCATATACTCTTCCTAATTCAAAAAACAGTGGAAGCGTATCAAAAAATGCATCATATTTTTTACAAAACCATGTGGCTATTTTCAACAAATCTCGTTTCTTCCAATTGCTAAATAATTGATCCATGATAGATACAAAATCTTCCTGGAGAATACTTAAATGAATCTTAAGATTTTTGTTTGACCATTCTTTATAATTGGGGATTATATAGTCACTTTGCTTTAACTGATTACCAGCACCATAAGTGGCCACAGCACAGAGCCAAGCTTTTTTGAGCGTAACAGCCTTTTTGACCAGATGGTCATGGTTTTTCCTATCCATTCAAATCAATTTATAGTTTATTTATCAAGAACAAAATTTTCTGTATTATTAGATATATTAATGACTAATATATTTTCCTCATTAAGATAATCACTTATTTTACAATTTATTAGTCTTACCATATTACTATTCATGAGCAAGCTCTCCGAGAGAGAATCTGCTTCCTGTATATGTATCATTACATTTATTAATTTATCCGCTTTATCATTAATAGTACCGCACCATGTATGCTTTGCTTTTTGTGAAAGATCAGATACTTCCAGATCTGAAAAACCAATACTAAGTATTTCTTTAATGTCAATATTTTTAGCATTTTTCCAATATTCATCACAAAGCTGTCTTACATCACAATATTGGCATACTTCCTTATTAAAATTAGCATCAGGTATACTCTTATTATTAATTTGATTTTGGGCTTCTTTAGATCTTTTAATTAATTGATGCTCAAAATCTTTAGCGCTCTGTATATCTAATGGTTCAACAACTATATCTTTTGTAGGATAAGATACAATTAATGACTTTGTTAAAAGCCCAGAAGGGTTGCGAGCAGTATCTTTAATCCACAATAAATTATATAATTTTATTTGAAAATAATGGTCATCTGAAATATTACCTGATTTGTAATCTATTATAGTTACTTCGTCGTTATCTATAGTTAAAAGATCAACCTTGCCATACCACTTTATATCTCTTGCATATAAACCTATTTCCGTATAACTACCATTAGAAAGCTTTTTATTATCTTTGCTAGATGATTTTTTATAATCTGATTTATTAGAGCGAGGAATTAATGTAGAACGTGAAATTATCTGTTGCACTTTTTGTCTAATTTCAGGAATTTTTACTTCAATTTTATTTATAAAATTCTTTTTTTGTTTTTCAAATCGGAGATTCCCAGAATTAACTTCTATTTGTATCTCTAATTTATCTTCTATTATTTTTGTAAATCCGCCATTATTTTTCAAAATAGATACAATTTTAGGATCCTTAATTGAAATACAACCCTCTTTGGAAAATAATTGAATGATATAGTCAAGGGAGTCATGGATTACATTTCCAATCATTAAATTCTGAGTTACCAATAAAGGGTATTTATTTTTATGATTAAAAAAAGAATATTTTGAATTTTTAAGCGCCCATGAGCGAGGACATTTTTCGATGCTTACTAATGTTGAATAACTCATGTATTCATTTAAACATGGCCATTCTTCCGGCTGAGTTACATGCCAAAACGATATGGCATCCTTGTCTAATTTGTCAGCCATTATATGGAAAGATTATTTACCCATTAATCTTACTTATAGTACTCAATGTTGCTTCGGGCAAATTATATCTTACTAATAATTCATCAACGGGAATAACACTGCAATTTGTCGAGTATTCCATAACATCACGGATTGCTTTGTCAGTTGGATAGCCAGGAGTAATACCATTTGTTAATGCAATTATTAATTTTGCTTCATTTCCCATATCAACATAAATTGGCGCATTTACATCTCCAATTCCTTGCACTTCAACAATCTTGTCTCGATATAATACGATTCCTTTTGTGTCCTGCCGTTTTATGTCCTCATAAAGCATGTTTGTAGAGGATATGATCCTATCAGTATTAAGTTGTTCTAATTTTCCAGTTAATAAATATCGAAGCAATGTTGCGCCTAATTGACGGTCCAATATTCCATGCTCAAATTTATTTTTATAATTTCTTAAACACCTATAACATGACCTGTCACAATTATCTGGACAATGTTCAAGTATCTCTAACGCTTTCCAAAATATTTTATCTCCATAAGTTTCTATTTTTGTTGAAAACCCAGCTCCACCAGGTAAAGTATCATATAAAAATATTTCTGCTTCTTTCCCCATCACTCCATCTTCGGTGAGAGCAGGTCTATATTCAGCAATTACTTCTCCTGGCTCAAGCTGCATTATTGTAGAAGCTGATAGAGATAGTGCTTCGCATATTGTTCGTAATGCAAAGTCAGTAGAATTTAAACCAGGTTGTAATAAAAGTGGAGGTTGTATTGAAAGAGATATCAATGAGATATCGGTTATAAAATCAGTTCCTAAAACAATCCCTCTAGCAGCCCGACCACCTGGACATATTTGATCTGCTTCATCTGGGAAAGGCTTTTTATGTGAACCAAAGACTTTATCATCATGCACAATACTAGGCTCAATCAAACCACAATATGTGCAATAATTATAACCTTCATTTCTAGGACCATTATTTGTAACCAATAAATGTTGTCTCGTACTAAATATTCTTAATCTTTCATTTAATTTCACCCAGTCATCCTGTTCGCTCGGTGTGTCCATCGTGAGTTTTGCCCTAGTGGCATAGCTTCGTTCTGAAGTATCATCGGGTGACGTGTCAGGCTCATCAGAAAATCGGTGTGCAAAACCTGGCGGTCTCAACCAATAGCATGCACGGCCAAACGTACTCTCACCACCACATGCAGGACAATCTCTTCTTTCTCCTCGAGTAGCATCAGCTAATTTTTCTGTCGTAGCAAATCCACAATTACTACAATGAAAATAATATCTTCTTAATTGCCATGCTCTAGATCGTTCGCTTTTCAGTGGCGAATATATGGCTCCTGAGAAATACAACTTACCTGCAACCCATACATCTTTTCCTGGGGCATATTGTGTCAGTGCGATTGGTAATCCCTGAGATGGTGTATATTGAAAAATTGGACGAAAAGAGGTTGATCTTTGTTCATCAAAAATATGGAATGTGGCTACATCTGTTGGAAATGCATATCTAGGTAAAATACCTCTATATAAAAAGCGATTTAATAATTTTTCATATAACGAGTCACTTACTGGCTGTTCATCTTCCGCTTCCATTTGCGCTTCAATTATTTCCTCTCCTATTACATCTGATTCCTGACTATTTTTATTCTCATTTTGTTCTTTTTGATTTTTTTCATCTTCTAATTTAAAATCTATTGCATTATCAATATTTTCAATAGTCTCATTTACCAAACCATTTTTTAGTCTCTTTATTGATTCAATATCTAATTCTTTTGGTATCCAATCAAGAATTTCGTACTCTAACAATTCTTGATTTTCAGACAGCCATTCAAAGAAATCATTTCTGTTTAATATTGATTCATTATTTTGAAATTGCTCTACTGTACCAAGCACTGAAAATAAATCGTGCTGCCCCTCAGGAGCTATATCTGGCAAACGTTCCTGATGATATCTTTGAAGCAAATATGCAGTTACATGTCGACGAGTTATGTCATAGTTGTTCAATGTTAGCTTCGGATCATTTACAGGTCCGCTAATCATAGATTGTGGATTTGAAAAAAAATGCTCATCGTGACTATCCGCACTTCCATATGCAATTACTGTTGCTACATTATCACCACGTCTTCCTGCTCGCCCTGCCCTTTGTTGATAGTTTGCGCGACTTGGAGGCATATTTCTAAGCGCTATCCCACTTAATGCACCAATATCTATCCCGACTTCCATCGTTGTAGTACAAGATATTACATCTATAGCAAATTTTGTTCTTTCTGAATCATTACTTCCGATATTTACATCTTGGAATAATAATTCATTAATTTCTGCTTCAGAGAATATATCTTCCGATTGTGCTGCATTTAATTGAGCTGTATGTTCCGCAGCAATCAATGCAGATGGCTTATAGTCTGGATTTTTTAATATTTCTGCTGCATGGTTTCTGTAATAACCTTTTCTAGTCAAAAATACTTCGTTTGTATTTGGCTCAATAGATTCAATTGAGTCACGACCACAATCCAAGCAAACATCGACATTAGTATATGAAAAATGTATCGATCTGCACGTATTACAATATGTCCAGGTATCAGTAAATTCTAATGATAAAGACCCACCATTTAATCGATATTTATTTTTTCTCGATTGATCTGTAAATATTCTCAATAAGCTGGGTAACCAATATTTTTTAAATTCTCTTTTTAATTGGCTGTTAATCAAGACCCTATTCATTGCATTAAAGTTACCACTATGTGTTTTATAACCTGTCCTACTTTCAGACCAACTGCCTGGCATTTGTGATAACCAAAATCTATATCTGTTTAGCCAACATCTTATCCATATCCTAACCAAATATATTTTTTCATCTTTGGTCTCAGCTAACCCGTTAATATCAGGTAAATTATATATCTCTTCTCTTACATGTGGTGCCTCAACAACCGATGCTAAAGCTAGTGCTTCAAGACCATAAGATGAATCAGTGATTGTTTTGAAAATGCTATTAAGTAGCATTTCAGGCGGACTATCCAGTCTTACACTCATCAATAATTGCAGAAGACTTTGATCGTTATCTAATGCACCAGCTTGTATTTGTTCTTCAACTTTTATTAATGTAGGAAATACTTCAAACGGTTTAAGTTCTGGACGTAATCTAATATCTAATTTTACTGCTGCTATCAATACCGCTAGATATATATCAGATAGGCAAATAAAGGGTTTTATAGAATCTTTCTCGATCAATTTATTAAAACCATAAACTATTAAAACTCTCATTACATCACGCATTGAGTAATTTTGTATTTTGGGTGCAAGACGGGCTGCCACTTGTCTTGAGTCAGAGAAAACTAAAACTTTACGACCTCTCAAAGGCGCAAAATGAGTACTAGGTTTATTACTAGGTGGTTGTACTTCTATTTGACTTGAAATCAATGATTGGAATGGTTCGTCACCCTTTGTTTTATGATCTTGTACAAATGTGGTACCAAAACTAAATGTTTTCTCACATACTGCACAAGGTCTAAATTCACCCCTTCTATTATTGGTAGTTGATTCTTCATCTGTATTTATATCAATTCTATTTTTACGTAAGTAAACTTTTCTCTCTCGTTCACCTCCAATTTCTGGATCCAGTCTTCCGCTTATCAGATCGAGATTATGTATTTCAACATTATCACTGACGGGTTCTTCTAAAAGAATATCTAACGGTTCTAGCTCTGATGTACGTCCAGTCGTTAGTCGTATTTCAATTCCTGGTTCATTCCATAAATAATCTGGTTCATCAATATCGTCAGTATATGCTCTGGCATAGGCCGTACCGCAATTTCTGCATGTATACAACTCAAATATTTTTGAACCACAACCACATATATCATTTGGTTGGCTATATAGCTTTCCGGCAGCTCCACCTCTCAGATTACTTTCTAACTCTGTACAATTTGGGTCCAAACAAATCCATAGACCTGGTATACCCCGAAAAAATTGATGTACTCTACATGGCAATAATCCCGGTAAGTTTTGACTTTGTCTGGCGAGACTTCCTAGAGCCAACAAGTTCGTAATTGCAGTATCAATTTGATCTGAATCAATATCATTAAAAAGATATTCTCCAAGAGATTCAATTAGCTTAGCTGACCCCATGGTAGTATTAACGAGCTGATTAAGTAGCGGATAGTTATCGAGAGCTTCGAATAGTTTATTTTCAAGACTGCCACTTGTAGATATTTTCCTATAATTTAAAAAATCACTAATTTCATGAAATTTATCTTCTTCAGTATCTGATGCATAAAATTTATTTAAATCAATAGTGGCTAAAGCTTCAACATCTTCTATTGTTCCAATTCCATTAGGTTCCCTATACTGCAATTTCCCTTCAACTTTTTCAAAACTATTAGGATCAGTCCCAGTTAACTCGGCTGCAAAATTCTTAGCTTTATCTGGATCTGCAAAACTAGCACTCGTGCATATGACTTGAAGACGTTCACTTGATATATTTAATCTTTTACGAAGTCTTCGAATTAGTAATGCCACCTCTGCTCCAGCTGCTCCCCGATAGAGATGTGCTTCATCCACAATTAACAATAATTTTTCATCTGGGTTATTTTTAAGCCAGTCACAAGTTGAATCAAAAATAGGCCGTTCAATCGGACGCATCATCATGTATTCAAGCATTGAATAGTTTGTAATTAATATATCTGGCGGGTTTTCTTGTATCTCATGACGCGTTAATAACTCAATATCATTATCTCGTGTTATACATCTAAGAAATTCGCCTGCATCATTATCCCATCGGGAATTATCTTTACCATACCACTCTGATATATTAGGCTTGCCTGGCCACTTTCCTTTTGCTTTTAGTTCTTTAAATAATTTTTTAGCGAACTCATGATTTGGCGAACTAGAATCATTAGCTTCATTAAATGTATTTACATAAAATTCTTTAATTGGACGTAATTTTATTTGATCTTTTTTTCGGTTTCTCACTCCCGGATAAAGTGTTCTACTTGTATATCTCGCAAATCTGACTGGCCGTCCTGACACATCTATAAATTTCTGTACTAATCGTTCATCAGTAAATAATTGTCTTAATCTTCCTAACTGATCATTAACTAATGCATTCATCGGATAGAGCAGTATGGCTCTTACCCCTGTATGCTCCCTAAAAGATGATGAATTATGTTTAGCTTCCCTAGCTAATTTACCTAAGATTGGAAGTAAGAAACATTCTGTTTTCCCAGAACCAGTGCCAGTAATTACTATAAGATTTTTATCTTTAACTAATGACTGAGTAACTGATTGAAGTTGATGGTCATATGGAGGGTCATATATTAAAGTATTGCCATTTATATCGGGGGCTGTAACACAATTGAAACATTCTAATATCGCTGGATCTAGGCCTTCGATATCTGAAAATGATGAACTACTAATATAGCGCGGTGTACTCTCCAAATATGCCTTTTGATGAATAACACCAAGCTGATTTAACAGGTTTCTTCTTTGATGAATTAATTTTGGATTGCTAATATGATAAGTTGCTTCAATATAATCTCGTAAGGCCACATGTAGTTTCTCTAGTGTCCTATCTAAAGTTAGTGATTTCATATCTAAACTCAGTCAATTAATATCTGATTTTGTTTGTTTTAACCATAGCATGGTTTCAATAAATTCTAACTCATTATCAAAATCACCTGGTAAATTATAAGAAAATAAACACCTTACTCCTTCAACTGGTTGCCCTACCGCATCTAATCTTCTTTTAGCCCAAAATGGTAATGGAGAAAAGAAATCAATTACTTTTTCACTAGAGGTCATATCGCCCCTAATCTTGTAAATTTGCGGATTATTATTTAAATAATCTATTGCTGCTTGCGCCCTCCATGCTTCATCACAACCTCTATAATCTTTGTTCTCAAATGGTAGTATTAACAATCTCTTCGTGTGTCCATTAACCAACTCAACATAACCCCATAGATCTGCACCAACATACTGTTTCCATCTACATATAAACCTTCCAGATTGATTTTTAACTTCTTTCCATCTACCTTTGTAATAATTTACAGGTTTACTACTATCAAGAATTCTTAGGTTCTCTAGATCACCAGATAATTCAGATTTATCTAAATTTTCATTTATTCGGTTTAAAAATTTATTTGGTTCCTCTTTTTTTGGTGAGCCTAACCAAGTTTCAATATCAAGCTCAAATAAACCGTCAGATTTAAGACTTTCTCTGACATCGACAGCATCACTCTCATTTAACCATCTCGTGTGTCTTCTATATTCAATAGTAGAATTGAGTCCTGAATGAATATATTCCGAATTGTCAGGTGTTATACCTATTAGCATAATTCTACCATTACCCCAGAATACAAATGAAGGTGGTGCTGTATATAACCAATTAGCACATTGATCTGTATCCAAACTAACTACATCTTCAGATTGAATAAGATCACCATATGCTATTAAATCATCTAGTAAATTATCGACTCGCTCAAGAATGTCTCTGTCATTATCGACTAGTGTAGATATTGATTGGATTAATAATCGATATATTTTTGACTTTGATGTAGGACATGTATAGCTCGCAATTCGCCTAATCAGCGAAACAATAACTTCATCAGCATCAATTTTATATATGCTTGGATCAAAGCCAAGTGATTCAACTAGTGATATACAGACATCATTACCTGATACTTTATTCATCACCAATTCCAATTTGAATATAGTAGTTTTGAGTTTAATGGTAATGATTGACTATTATGATGTATCGTTAATACTAGAAAGCGACTAGCCCTTACTAGAATAGGAATATTTTGTAGCTCTTCAGTTCCTTTAACTAGACCATCCTTTGCCCATGATTTTAGTGTAAAGGGAGCACTTGATAATCTTAGCGCATACTCACAAAGCCATTTATCATTAATTATTCTAAAATTATTTGCTAGTTTATTTATCCTATCGATTCGATCATCTATTGACTTATCTAATAATTCTTCAATCCCTTTTTCCAATGCAATTGCAAATGAAGTTTCATGTGGCTTTCTAGTGATGTTCGAAGAAAATATTTCGACTGCTAATTTATCATGCTGACCATCTGAATAAATATCTTCATGATCAATCCATTTTTTACCTGCTATTAATCCAATATGCTCTCTAATTAATGTATGTATAATTCTTTTCTTATAAATTACTGATCGTAAATCGCCTGTCGCAGATGACTCATTCCATAAAATGCATAGATCTATTATTTTTTTTAAATCAATAATATTATTAGAATAAGGTTTTAAAGAGGGAGAAATTGATAGCTGGCTTAATGAGCGAATCTCTAATGATGGTGGAATTATAATTCCTTGTACATTTAAATTACTGGACGCCACATACATGCCGCCTTGATTTTGCACCTCATGAAAGAATGAGTTTTGATATTCTGTTCCAATATCAAGAGCAACATCAGGTGTATCAAATAAATAGTGATGAATGGCGGCGACTTTTTCTGTACCTGTATCATCCAATAATTCAATCGTATAACCACTATTCAATAAATCTACTGACCACCTTAATGGTGTAAATTTACGTTCTGCAAGTATTTTATATTCACCAAGTGCACCAGCAGTTATTATGAGTTCACAAGAATATGCTCGATCAAATGTCCTTTGAATATTTTTATTTTCTTGTATTTCCCTTTCAAAAAATGAATGGAACTGCTCAGAACTGACAGGAATTTTTAATTTTGGTGATGTTACTTCACTTAAACATGCTTGCTGATTACGGGAATAAAGCTTAAAAATTATATTAATACCGCGTTCGCTTGGTCCATGTACTTCTAATGAGATTTCTCCATTCCATATATCTTCCAAAGATGGATTACGAGGGTTATATATAACAATAAGGGCATTCTGTTGTGTTTGACCAGGTAACCATTGCCTTGGCTCCCTGACATTTATATTTAATAAAGCACTTGCTTGTTGTCCATCATCAAGTTCTGCTGATACGGTTAATTTATTTACTCCAATTTGGAGATTATCAAATTGTATAAAAACATTTTCTCCTCGATCAATATTCGAAAGATCAATCTGTTCTGATGTGCCTTCAATCTTTAATTGTGCAGATTTTATTCTATGTGATGATTGTATTGCGAGATGTGGGATATCGGATATGAGCCATTCTACGTAACCATCTCCATCCCATATATGGGGAGGAATTCCAATAGGGAAAAATCGAATAGATGATGCAACATCTAATCCTATATTAGACAGGGTTTTTATCATTTCATCTGAGATAAGAGCAGGAATTTCTAAATAGATCGCATTTACACCATCACACAAAAGTGTGATTTGTTTGAAATAAGATCTATCAAGCACATCAATATATTTTCCTACTACAACGTAAGATTTATTTGGCCTTACAACTTTAGTTTTAAGATTATATGCATAACCATCATTAGAAATTATAAATAACCAAGTTGGGCCTGTTTCAAGTAAACATTCAGACTTTAATATAAAATTTAGCTCGGGGGTGGCTTCTTCAAAATCAATAAGAACCTCTCTTGGATTTGGCCATCTACTTAGCTTAACTTGTTGTTTCCCATACCCTAATAAACGACCTGGTGCTAGTGGTTTACCTGAAGCCGAATTAACTCGGCATCTAGATTCTGCAATTATGCTATACAGGTCAGTAATTTCATTTACTAGTGGTGTGAAATCAGGTAATTCCAAAAACACATCCCAGTCTGTTTTATTTATTTTCCTCAGCATTAATCTTGGTGTTATATTTAAACGCTGATTTTGACTACGAACTTCATCAGGTGATTTAACTTTAGTTGATGAATAAGTTTCTCTTAAACCCTTTAGCTTTGTTTTATTGATATGATCTTTTGTTTTTCTAAATCTATTCCTTGCATTTTTCTCGCTTTCTAAATCAGCAATTATTCTTGATAATGTATCTTGTTGTAATAGTAATGAACTTAAATTAGCTTGATTGTGCAATAACAAAGCGGATGCAATTTGGCCAAGAAATAATGGCTGTTGTGAAAAATGTATAAATCTCGATGTTTGATCCCAACATCTGCTCGCAAGAAATTGTCCGAGCTCTTCTGGTGAATTAATTAAATCGGATGTTAATCCATAACGAACCTTATATAGAAGTTGGGCTAGTTGTAATTGTAAGTCTTTGGGTAAGATTGCATGCGTTATTGGCCAACATATAATGCTGAAATGATTTGCCCATGCTCCAGAAGGTATAAAACCAAAATACTCTCTTTCAAATTTTCTGAACCATAATTTTAATTGATTACGATTACCTTTGTATTCCCATTTAGGTGTTAATTTACTGAATGATTGCCAATATTCAGTTCCATCATAATCATAGCCTATCTCAGTAGCATATATGATCCATGCTAACCAAAACTCTGAAGATGGATATGTGCTTGTGATATGTTCTCTTATTAGGGAGGAAAGATTATCAATTTCATCGTTGTTCAATCCATGTTCGAACACAAATAAACGCACATTAGTTTGTAAACGTTTATCTCTTAAACAAGAAAAGTGCTTTTCTAGACGATCTTCTAATTCCTTTAGATCTCTTTCCATAGGAACTCCAATTACTACTAATCAAAAAATATAAAATCAGCTTTTATTCATTTTTAATGTTTTATCTTGTCTACTTAATTTTAAATTCCTAATATCTAATGACTCTTTAATTTCTGATTTATTATATTCTTCATAATTTGGGCGTCGAATTGCCCTAGGTATAATCCATCTATCTAATGCCAAACTTGAAACATCATCAACAGATAGAAGATTCGCTCGATATAATCGCTTTACATTACCCTTGAGATAATTCTCTGCATTAGCAGCAAACTTACAATAAAATATTTCTCTCAAAATTCCATGTTTCATTAAATTAGGATTCATCCCCAATTGACCAACCGCAGCTTTTATTGTCCGCAACTTCCAATTAGGTCCACTTCCGTATTCATAATTTTTAAAATAAGAATGGTTTGATTGCATTAAAAACTGTCGCATTTCATTAAAAAGATTATCAGGAATATGAAAATTTCCCCACCCAGATGAAAATCCTATTGATTGAAAATATTTGTCGCCATCTAATTTCAACCGATTATATACAGAAGAACGGCCAAGAGCAGAACTTGTAGTTACAATTGAAAGTTGAGCATTTTTTTTCTTACCTGATATTATTCCTCGACTTTCACCATATTTAATTCGAAAAGCATTGCTTACTTCTTGTGTACGAATTAAACAGGCAACTAGTTTTCCTCCAAGAAGCATGTTATATGGAGGTACTGATCCCAAAACATATGCGTCCATTACATTAACCAATCGTTCCTTGCGTTGCTTTAGGCTCCAACCTATTTTTTCATCACGTACTCTTAAATTAAATACTGGGTCACCTAAGGCGAATAACCCGATTAGCTTATCATTATTATCATCCCATACTAAAAATCTGAGTCGCCTTCCATAACCTTCTGATACGGGAATGCTCCATGTAAGGCCCGCTAACCTGAAAATTTCTGATTCAGGCGTATTTCTACTTATTAACTGTAAACGAGGCTTGATTTTACGTGGATCAATATCACATCCAGACGCAAAATATTTATCAACATAATGCAATTTTGCTTTTATGAATTCTGAATTATTTTTGAGTTTTTCGAGTCGCTGAGCTTTATGCAATAAACGGTAAGTATTTTTATTGGTATCAGGTGGAGAAAACGTTCCATCACTTTTTTTTGTAAAACCTAATTCACGAAAGTGTTTACGAAGTTTTCTTTTAATTCGTACCTCAATCGGTTTAATTTCTATAGTACTTAATTTTTTCACTTAGGGTAAAACCAGAGTATGCGTTTTGTTGATGTAAAGATTTTGTATTAAATTGGATAAGTCAAAGATAGCATTATTTATATATATATGTCAGGCTTAATAAGCATACGTCTTAAGTAATTATAAGTGAATATTTTGAATTACAATTAATAACTTTTATATGTTATATATAATCAATAAGTTATTGATATGAAGTAAATCTGATTAAAAATATATACAGTTTATTTATCTATTTTGTTTACATATTTAGTGTAATGTTACATTAGAGCCAATCTAACAAATTACGAGATGAGATTCTATGGAGCCTTTTGAATCATATGCCAAAAGGATTATTGATGCTCTTCCGCCAGCAGATCCTATAACTGAGGAAAGCGAAATACCCCGACAGTTACCAGGTTTATCAGAACTTACTGGCCAGTTAATAGAAATTTCACCACCTCACACTTATAAGGATTTTGCTAATCCAGAGCAACAGCCAATTATTGCTGTTGAAGATCTACTTGACCCTTCATTAACCAGAAAACTAACTGATGACATGAAGAAAGTGTGTGAGGAGGCTATTCTAGCGACTGGTCTTGAAGCATTGGCATTTTATAAGAGTATTCACTTTGATAAATCGCCGCCATTCCCTAACAGTTGGGGGATTTTTATCTTTGATTATGCAATATCATATCTGATTGATGAAATAGAAGAATACTACCCTAAAATATTTTCACAATCTGAGAAATTAATGAAAGCATACAAGTTGCTTTATTACCATGAGAGATTTCATTTTAGGTTCGATCACTGGGTAATCTCACATGAATCTTCAATGAATAGCCCATTATATGAAAATTATAGAAACAAAGTATACATACCTAATCACCCACATAAACTAGTCGTAGAGGAGACATTAGCTAATAAACATACCTTGTATAGTTTAAGAGGTGAAGAGATATCAAAATATGTAAAAGAATTTATGTTGTCTCAACCGGGAGCTTATTCAAATATTATCGGTATAGATGATATTGAATATAAATCTAAATTAGCAGCGCAATTATTTTATGGTAGTGGAGCATTCACGGGTGTGTCTCGTACTAATTTACCAGAACATTCTTCGTATTTAGCAATGACGAATAATGCTAAAAAAACAGATGCTTCGTGCCCTGTATATATCGTTAAAGGAGTTTCACCTAGTCGTTTTATAGTCCCTAAAATATTTTTACCGACATTGAATGAAATCAAAAATGGATTTATTAAAAAATACTTGAGAGGGAAGGAAGTATCAAGGACAGATCATGCAATGTATAAGATAGACAACGGTGCTAAAATAAAGATGCCCAATCCTCATGCTAAACAGCTTAAGCTCAGAGAATTTTCTAACATAATCATGAAAGCAGGATTGCAGCAGAAAGAATTTTATGAAGAACGTGAACGTACTAAGATTTGGAAAAGATATATACCACGTGATGAGATAAAACCTTGCTTAGTATGAACCACCTGAAAGATCTATAGAATAAAGACTTCTTCTAACTTACAACAATCTTTGTTTTTATAGATGTTGTCATTTCTTTTGCGTTTAACAGACGACAAATGATCTAGAGACATCCGCACAGTGGATAGTCTTTATTAAAACCTTTCAATTGCCCTTCAAAAAAGTTAACTCCTAAATGAGCAACATGGCACAATTACTTAAAATAGGTTCATTTGACAATCGCCTTAGACACCCCGCAACGAAACCTAAATGGGGGTTTTTGATAGGTTTATTTCAAAGACGCCATAACATCCCTTAAAGCCATTAAATGGGGAAAGTGTTTATTGCTAGTCAAAGAGGTTTGTACGCTGATAATTTGTAGTTTGTTGGTGACTTACTGGTGACTCAAAGAAAGGTGATGAAGTGAATGGATTTTTACATATGTTTAACTTATTGAAATATAGGTATTAATTGGTGGCCAGGGGGTGAGTCGAACACCCGACACAAGGATTTTCAGTCCTCTGCTCTACCGACTGAGCTACCTGGCCATTAATCTAAATTTATTATTCTAAATAACTACCAATGCACTATGGCCTAAAACAGGCTTCGCCTGTTACCGACTGCACCCTCCGGGTATAGGAAAGCTACCTGGACATTAATTTGGTGATATGAAAGAGCGCGTATTAAACAGACCTTACCCTGATTCGTCAAGTCGATAACCCTCTTGTTAAATTATTCTTCAGGTTCAACGAATTCATCAGGCCGCTTTGAACCAGATCCAAAAAAGAATTTTTCCATTTCTTCTTCGAGGAATTTGCGTGCCTTGGGCTCAATCGGTGTTAACCGATATTCATTGATCAACATGGTCTGATGTTGCAGCCATTCCTGCCACGCTTCCTGGGAGACATTCTGATAGATTCTTTTGCCAAGCTCACCAGGATAAGGAGGAACCTTGAGTCCTTCGCCTTCTTTATTCAGCTTTATGCACTGTACTTTCCTGCTCATTAGTTACCTCTTACACGTAATATCCGGTTATTTCCCCGGAATGACTATATTTATGTTAGTTATTCTGCAATGGTTAGTAATAAATTCTTAACTGGCACGGGGACGCCAAACTTTAAAGCATCGCCTGATAGGCACCACCGATAGTTATCCGTTTCTTTTACATTATTACATTGTTTTACTTTTAATTGGATAGGTAAAATCTCCATCCGAAAATGCGTTAATGTGTGTTTGATGACCGACAACTTTTTGGTGATAGAACCACTTAATCCCGTTTTGGTCAGCAACCACCTTTCTATATCATCATCAGGCGAACACTCTGGGAAACACCATAAACCACCCCATATACCTGATGCAGGACGCCTTTGAAACAATATTTCTCCGGCCTTGTTCTCCAGCAGAAGGAAAACTGTTTTGCGTAAAGGGATTGATTTTTTTGGCCTGGGCATTGGATATTTGTGCTGTGACTCTTGCAGCCTGGCAATACAATCTTGTGATATCGGACAAATATCACACTTGGGCCGTGACCGTGTGCAAATGGTTGCACCCAAGTCCATCATCGCTTGTGTGTATTGGGCAATGTCTTTTTCCGGAGTGAGATCTTCTGCCAACTGCCACAACTTTTTTTCTATATCTGACTTCCCCGACCAACCACTCACCGCATTAAAACGGCTTAATACCCGTTTTACATTGCCATCAAGAATGGCATGACGTTGATCGAAGGCCAGAGCCATTATTGCACTGGCAGTCGAACGCCCTACACCAGGTAATGTTAAGAGCTTTTCCTTGTCGGGGGGGAGTTTGCCATCGTGGTCATCACAGACTATTTGCGCAGCACGGTGTAGATTTCGTCCCCGTGCATAGTATCCAAGGCCCGCCCAGTGACTTAACACTTCATCAATATCTGCTTTTGCAAGTGACTGAACATTGGGAAATATTTCAATGAAACGATTGAAATAAGGAATGACTGTACCGACCTGCGTTTGTTGCAACATGATCTCCGAAACCCATACATGGTATGGCGTTGGCTCACGCTGCCAAGGGAGGTCGTGCCGACCATGATTATAGAACCAGGCTAGCAACTGATCTGAAAATTGACCACTCACTAATAATCTGACCACTTAAAAATAACAGAAAATCATTAAAATATTTTTTCGAATATGTCTTTGATGACTTTATCCTGAATGTCTTGAATCGGATCCTTCGGTTCGCTTTTCGGCTGCTGTGTTGTTTCCTGCTGCTTTGAAGTATCTGTTTGTGTTGTTGTACCTGGTTCAGTTTTTGTGCCATCTGTCGCCGACTTCTTTTTACCTGATAAATCTATACCAATTGACTCACCAAGTTTATCCAGTGCTCCTTTTTGTATGGCTACACCCAAAAGTTTTCCATAATCAGGTTTACATGCGGATCCAAGATCATCTAATGAACCACGGCACCTGATAGGGATCGCGTAACCACCAATATTGTAGTTTTCTTCACCACGTGTTGCGCTATCTTCGACAACCGCAACACTCAGATCATATTTAATAGAATTGTTGCGCAGATTTCCAAGTGTATCTCTTTTGTTGACTCCCCCATTCACCTTGAAACCAGGTGCCGTTATTAACAGGTCATTGTTTTTAATAACACCGTTTATGATATTTAACGTCCCTGTTAGCTGCTCGAACCTGGTTTCGCCACCCTGTTTGACTGTTCCTAGTCGTTTGCTTTCAAGCAACACCTCTGCCTGTTCAAGCGTTTTTCTGACATCGATCCCACGCAAAACTCCACCGGTCACTGCAAGCTTTGCCTGGCCATTCAGTCCACGTTTAAGTTGCAGTGCATTTGACCCTTTGGAGGATACCTTGGCAGTAATTTCTGCAACCCCCGCAAGTTGGCTTTCCGGTGATTGAGTGTAATGTTTCAGCAGCGGTTCAATTTGCACACCACTTAATTGCGTCTCCTGTTTGAGTTCTGGTATTTTGCCTCTGGCATCAAGCGTAATGATGCCCTTGTATTGCCCTTGATATAAGTTAGCCGCTATCGGATCAAGCTTAATAAGCCCATCCTTGGCATTGAAGCCCAGTTTGATATTTTTTAATCGGAGATTTGAGTAAATCAATTTACCAATTTGTAATTCACCCTTGGCATTGATTTTTCTTAAAGTTTCCACCGGCAATTCTGTCGCCGCTGATGCTGCTACAGCTGTATCCGGGGTACCCTTTTGAACTGCTTTCCTTTTCCCTGACTCAGCCTTTGCTGGTGGAGGGAAATAACGATCTGCATTTATGCTATCGATACCAATAGTAAATTTGATTCTTGGCTGGGTAAAATGTTTTACCGAAAGATTACCTTTCAATGTTGAATCATCCAGCAATAAAGAAAGATCCTTCAGCTTAAGACTGCTGCTGGTTCCTGATATTTTTGTATTTAGGGCAACTTTTCGCAAGACTTTCTTGTCTGCAGTGACAGGAATTTTCTGTTTCATTTGCCTCATGAACTTTCGAAGATTAAATTCAGTGACCGCCAGGTCTCCTGTATATGCTGGCTTATCTATTATTTGAGTCGCATTGATGTTCGCTTTCAAATCCAGTCCCAGTCCACTTAACTGCAAGTTATTGACTGAGAGTGTTTGCTTATCCAGATTCATTTTTGTGTTTGCGACCAAGGTTAATTCAACAGGAGAATTCGGGATATCTTTGCCGGCAACTGTTGCTTTAAGGTTTAACGGACTCAGGCTGATATCACCGCTGCTGCCTTTGATACCTATATCTATTGAGATTTTCTTCAGTACGCCGCCTAGTGCACCTTGATCAAAAGCATCTAGCACGGCAGACAATTTTTCTCCTGTTAATGATAGGTGGCCATCAATTTGACCGTTTTTGCTGTTAAAGTTATTGGCGATAATTTTTCCATTGGCAGTCAAGCCAAGCGCCTTCACTGATAAGGAAGGTAAATTAATATTGCCTTTTTTCATATCAACATTGAATTTAGCCGATAGTTTAAAATTCTTGTTGGGTGCTTTTGATAAGCGCTTTCCATAGTCGGCCAGTTTTGGATCCTCACCACCTTCAAACTGACCGGCAATTTGTAACAAGGTCGGCAAATCAGGCCCGGCGGCAGTCAATTCTCCACTGACTGCCGGTGTACTTGTTTGTATATTCTCGGCGGCTAACTGCCCTTTTATTGTGGCATCCAGCATGTTGGCATTAAGTGCTGAGATGGTGAGTTTTCCGCTAGCCATGTCGGCATTAAAGTCCGTCTTCATTGAAAAGGATCTGTTCTTCAACTTGCTTACTTGTTTCGCCAGTGGATTGTTACCCATGATTTTAAAGAGTAGTGCCAGATCTTTACCTTTGGCATTTAGCCTGCCCTTAACACTGGGTGCTTCTGACAGAAAATTGCTGGCATTCAGATCGCCCTTAATATCCAGACCAAGGCCGGTTAGCGCAATTTTTGTGACGGATAATGTCTGCTTATCCAGATTTATTTGTGTATCGGCTTTTAACGTCACCTTGGTGGGCGATTCAGGAATTTGTTTGCCTGAAAAAATTGCCTCAGCTTTCAATGGGCTCAATTTGATATCACTTCGATTGCCATTGACGCCAACGTCAATTGACACTGTGCGTAAGGTTTTAGCCAGACCATCTTGCTCCAGTGCGGTAAGCACACTGGATAGCTTTTCACCTTGAATAGATAACTTGCCATCGATATTCCCTTTATCACTGTTGATATCGTTGGCCTGTAAATGACCTTCGACTGTTAGCCCAAGGGTCCTCACCAACAAGGCCGGCACGTTGATATTGCCAGACGCAAGATCAGCAACAAATTCAGTATCCACTTCGAAGCTTTTATTAGATGCCTTGGATAATTTTTCACCGAAAGCCTTGAGTTTTGGATCATCACCTCCTTCAAACTGACCCGCGATTTGTAACAAGGTTGGCAAATCAGGCCCTGATGCTTTTAATTTCCCTTTTAGGGCAAGTTTATTGGATTCAATATTACTAGCCTCGACCTGACCTGTGATAGAAGCACCTATCAATTTTGCTTCGAGATCAGTGATCTCAACATTACCATTTTCCAGATCAGCATTTAGACTGGTTTGTAGATCAAACGACCGATCTTTTAGCCTGGCTAACTGGCTGGCCAATTCTTCTTCCCCGATGAGCTTAAAGAGGTGCGACAGATCCTCCCCGACAACCGAGAGTTGCCCTTGAATCTTTGGCTTTCCTGATTTGATATTGCTTGCGTTTAATTGTGCTTTAACCAACGTGCCAAGAATACTGAGTGTCAGATCATTAATCGACGCGGTATCCTCTTTCTGATTGAATGCAATACCTGTATTAAATTTAACATCCGCCTTACCGCCAGGAACATTCTTTCCCGTCAACTTGGCGGTTACTTTAATCGGGTTGAATGCATAACTTTTTGCGTCAAGATCGTAGGACGCTGTTCCCTGCATCTGCAAGTCAGTCTTAATCGCGGGTTTTGTGGACTCTGCTTTTAAGTTCATTTTGATGTCGATAGGCTCGCCAAAAATCAGCTCGCCGGTCGACATATTCATCTCAGTGATCTTGAATGTTTGATCTGTAGTTTCATCAGTCCAGGTAAATCGTGTATCTTTTATATCAACACCGCCTAATATCACTGCAGCCAGTTGTAACGGCTCCTTTTTTTGCGCTTCATCTTTTTTCTCACCGATGAGGTCATCCCAGTTACTTATTCCTTCTTTATTCCTTGCCAAATTGACTTCGACCCCATGTAAACGCAAGGTATCCAGTTCATATTGTTTTTTCAGTAACGGCAAAGTTTTGATACGCAAAGCCACGACATCCGCATGCATAAAAGGAGCCTCTCCAAAACCTTCAGCATTTCCCAGTGTCACGCCGCTAATCTCAAGCCCCAGCCATGGGTAATAGCTAAGATTAATATCGCCTTCCAGTTTGAGTTGTCGTCCTGTTTCTTCTTCAACCTTGGCAATGATTCGATCCTTATGATCATTCGGGTCGAAGTACATAAACGCCGCAAGCACGACAACGCCAAACAACAATACAATCAGAATTGTTGTGCCTAATAACAGTTTAATAAATTTTCTCATCCTTCTATTTCTCCTTCATACGAACGGACTCAATACGTTCGCGTCCTGTGTGTATGGCTTTATAAACCTGCTCCGGTGCCGTGCCACCCTGATGCGCGCGAGCTGCGACTGATCCTTCCAGACTCAGAAAATCAAAGACATCTTTCTCAATGACTTCACTGAATTGTTTTAATTCATCCAATGTAAGTTCGGACAAATCCTTTTCTGCCTCTATTGCATACTGCACCGACTGTCCAACCACTGCGTGTGCATCTCTGAATGCAATGTCCTTACGCACCAGATAATCCGCCAAATCAGTTGCCGTGGTAAAACCACGTTTGGCTGCATCATGCATGCGTTCCTTATTCACTACGATTTCAGGCACCAATCCTGCGTAAGCATGTAAACAGCCTTTGACTGTATCGATGACGTCAAACAAGGATTCTTTGTCTTCCTGATTATCGCGGTTATATGCCAATGGCTGAGATTTCATCAAAGTTAATAACCCCATCAAATGGCCATACACCCGTGCGGTTTTTCCTCTGACCAGCTCGGGAATATCCGGATTTTTTTTCTGTGGCATGATGGAGGAACCTGTACACCAGGCATCGCCTAAATCAATAAAGCCAAATTGCTGTGACATCCATAAAACCAGTTCTTCAGAAAACCGTGAAAGATGCATCATGACCAGGGCAGCACAACTGCTGAATTCGATGGCGAAATCCCGATCACTGACAGCATCCAGTGAATTATCTGATACAGTTGGAAAATTTAATAACTCGGCGGTGTACTGACGGTCAATGGGGTAACTGGTGCCCGCCAACGCCGCTGAGCCAAGAGGCATCACATTGATACGACCATAACAATCAGACAGACGCAGGCAATCCCTGTAAAGCATTTCAAACCAGGCCATCATATGGTGACCAAATGTTACGGGTTGCGCAGCTTGCATGTGTGTAAATCCAGGCATGATTGTTTCAGCCTCACGCTCTGCCAAGTCAAGCAAGGCTGACATGACTTTGACTAACAATGCCTGTATCTCAGTCACTTCATCACGCAAGTAAAGACGAATATCTGTTGCTATCTGATCGTTACGTGAACGTCCGGTATGCAATTTTTTTCCGACTTCACCAACACGGGCGACCAGTGCTGTTTCAATATTCATATGCACATCTTCCAATATGGTTTCCCACTCAAAATTCCCCCGGGCAATCTCCACCTTGATCGATTCCAGACCTGCGATAATTTGATCAGATTCTTCACGCGTAAGCACACCGACCTTGGCTAGCATGCTGACATGAGCCACTGAGCCCATAATGTCATAGAGATAAAGCCGTTGATCATAAGAAACTGACTGAGTGAAATGTTCTACAAAGGTGTCCGTTGATGCAGAAAAACGCCCGCCCCATGGCTTATTTTTCTTGGGCTTATTTTTCTTGGGCTTATTCTTCTCGGCCTTATTCTTCTCGGTCTTGTTTTTCTTGGGTTTATTTTGTCCGGTTTTAGTTGTCATTTTGTGCGTACAATCAATATTCTTGTTCTGATACCCAAACTACTTGGAAATGCAGGTTTCAGCAAGTTGAAAAGTAGTTTGGGTATATGTTTGATAAATACCGACAGTATAACGTAAGCTATCTACGAAAATTCATTATTTTATAGATATGAACCAACGGCAAGCACGTTCTTTTTTACCGGATTTCTGCAGTGTCCGCATGCTTTTTGTAGTGGTTCTGTTGGGCGAATTACTCGCGATTGTTCTGTCTCTGACGCCCTCGACACCAGCTCAGGATCGCATAGCAGATTTGGCATTGTATTCACTCTTTATTCAGTGGATTGTCCTCTCCTGCACAGCGGCATTGTGCCTCAGCAGAAATTATCTAAACCGCCTGTCAGATTTTTGGGCGGCCTCCCTGAGTTATTTGCTGACTTTGCTGATATCTTTGATCATCACCGAACTGGCGTGGTGGATCTTCCATGTCAGACTCGCTCTGGCAGGGCCCACTCTTTCAGGGCATGGTCAATTCGTGCTCCAGTGTATGGGTATCAGTGCGATCGTCAGTGCGCTTTCATTACGTTATTTTTATATACAACATCAGTGGCGGAAAAATATTGAATCGGAAGCAAATGCACGATTGCAAGCATTACAATCCCGCATCCGGCCGCATTTTTTCTTCAATTGTTTGAATACCATTGCCAGTCTGACACGCAAGGATCCGGCACTTGCTGAAGAAGCCACTGAAGATCTGGCTGATTTATTTCGCGTCTACCTTCAGGAAGCCAGCCGCATGTCCACCGTGGCCGAAGAAATTTCATTATGTAAGCGCTATCTACGCATTGAGTCTCATCGCTTTGGCGGAAGATTGAAAACGGTATGGGAGGTCGATAATTTACCAAAAGCTGCTCAACTCCCCACCTTGACTCTTCAGCCCATACTTGAAAATGCGATATACCACGGCATCGAGCCATTACCTGAAGGCGGTTTGATACACATTCATGGTCAAGCAACTGATAATCAAATTACCATCACCATCATCAACCCTTTACCCTCAGACGAAACCGCTGACCAACATAAAGGTAATCAAATGGCCCAGGATAATATACGACAGCGTTTGTCCGCCTGTTATGGAGATAAGGGGATCTTAATCACAGAATCAGATAACCTGCGCTACATAACAAAAGTCATTGTCCCCTATCCCTATGAAAATACTAATCGTTGATGATGAGATGCTTGCCAGAGAGCGGCTGGTCAGCTTACTTTCTGAGTTAGACAAAAATTTCTCACTTTCAGAAGCCGTGCACGGCGTTGATGCCCTCAGGCTGATAAGCGAGGAGTCGCCTGAGCTGGTGTTACTGGATATTCGCATGCCAGTTATGGACGGCCTGGAAGTGGCCCATCATCTTGCCGGTCTGGAATCTCCTCCCGCAATTATTTTCACCACAGCATATCAGGACTATGCTCTGGATGCATTTGATGCGCATGCGGTTGATTATTTGATGAAACCCATCCGTAAAGAACGTTTGCGACAGGCAATTGGCAGGGCCAGGGCATTGAGCAAAATAAATGTAAGCGAACTAAGAGACATTAATGACACAAATAGCAGCCGTTCTCATCTAAGTACGACCTTTCATGGTAATTTACAAATCATCCCTGTGGAAAAGATTTATTATTTGAAAGCAGATCAAAAATATGTAACGGCTGTGTGGCCAGAAGGAGAATTATTGATTGATGGCTCACTTAAATCTCTGGAACAGGAATTTTCTTCGCAATTTATACGCATCCACCGTAATACGTTGGTATCACTTAGACATATTCAGGGGCTGGACAAAGATGAGAAAGGTTGTCCCTGTATCAAGTTGCAAGGGATGGAGACACGACTACCGGTGAGTAGAAGACATACCAGTAATGTCAGGAAAGTACTCAAGCATTTTTAATTAGTAATTATAAGAACCTCTACGATTGAGCCTCTGTCTCCCTTGCAGCAGCCAGTAGCGCAAGCCTGGCGACTACACCATAAGAGTAAAAACGATTCGGGTGTGCCTCGGCATCCAACTCCCTTTCAGGAGAAATACAACAATCGTCAAAAGCCAATGGTTCGAAACGCATTCCCGGTGAATTCAGATTTTCATTCGAGGCGCGTGCTTCATGGACTCGATAGAAACCACCGACAACATTGTGATCAATCATATAGACGACAGGTTCAGCAACTGTTTCTGCTTCTCCCCAGGTTTCATGAGTGTAGACGCCTTCCTGAATGATAACCTTGCTCACTTTCTGACCTTCTTTAATTGTCGACATACGGGTACGTTGTTTGCGATTTAGTTCGGCAATGTCATCAACACTATTAGCGGTCATGATTCCCATACCATAAGTCCCACTGTCTGCCTTTACGACGACGTAAGGCTGACACTTGATATCGTACTCATCATATTTTTTCTGTATCTCTTTCAACAATGCTTCTACATTTTTCTCCATACAAGACCCGCCTTCACGCTGCATGAAATTTATTTCTCCGCAATTCCTGAATAAAGGATCAATCAACCAGGGATCTATATCAATATGCTTGCCAAATTCAGCTGCGATTTCCTGATAGTGTCTGAAATGAACAGATTTTAGACGATTTGACCAACCCAGACCCAGTGCGGGCGTCACTGTTTGATCCACAGACTCTAATATCTCGGGTCGCCCTGAAGAAAGATCATTGTTAAGGACAACCAGTTCAGGGATGAAATCATCGACAAATATATTGTCTTCTTTTCTTTGTAATGGCTCAATACACACTGATTTTCCTGATTCAAGTGAGATTGTGAGAGGCTCTGTCATATCCGGCATCACTGAGGCGAACTTCACCTCGAAACCTGCTTTTGCAATAATCTGCTGCAAGCTGGCCAGACTTTCCATATAAAAAAGATTACGGGTATGGTTTTCAGGAATGATCAGGATCCGATCAACCTGGTGCGGTAAACGCTCGACTGCCAGTTGCACAGCTTGTATACACAAGGCCTCGAATGCAGGGTTAAGATTATTAAAGCCTGCCGGAAATAGATTGGTATCCACTGGCGCCAACTTATATCCAGCATTGCGTAAATCAACAGAGGTGTAAAAAGGTGCCGGTGTTTTTCGCCACTGACCTCGAAACCATGATTCAATCTCAGACTGATAATCAACGAGATGCCGTTCAACCTGGTGCAATGGCCCGGTCAGTGCGGTGGTCAGATGAGGTACAGGTGCAGAATTCATGAGTTTTTTTCGGAACCAGATTTTAGATAAGTCATATTAAGTTTAAATGATAGCCGGTTTTTGCTCGACTTTGTCTCCTGAGTCGTTCTACCGTTTACTTCCCTGTAAACGTCCTCGGTTTTGACTGGAAAATTCGCTCCAGACATTTTCAGCCGAATATGTCCTATATTCGTCCTGTGTCACTCTCGGTCTCTGTTCCAGACTCGACTCTCGATTGTTGCTCCAGACACAATTCTACCTCCCCCATCCATGGGGTCGTACCGATTCCTTCGGCTTTGGCTTCCTGCGTCGCTCTACCGCCTACTTCCATATAGGCGTCCCTGGAATCGTACCTCCTGCATCCTTGCAGTCGTGCAAAATCAGCATACAGTACATCCTTTACATAATGATTGTACACAAGTGACCATGATAATCATGATTAATTCCCTTGCAACCCCACTCTGAAACGCTCAGGTAAAATCACACCATAGCACCTGACACGCGCTGATGGCGGCCAATGCGGCTGTTTCAGTTCTTAAAATTCTGGGGCCCATATTGATGGTCTGATAATCCGCTGCACAGGCTTTTTCAATTTCAGTGTCTGAAAAACCTCCTTCAGGACCTGCCAGCAGCATAATCCCACCTTCTGGTTTTGCTAATTTAGACAATCTTCTCCCGGTTCCGGGATGCAGTACAATTTTTATCATGCTTCTGTCGGTTCCAGCATCAATACCCAGACACTCATCAAAACTTGATGGTGCAACAAGTTCGGGGATTTTATTGCGACCACATTGCTCACAGGCACCTATGATGATGCCATTCCAATGTTTAATTTTTTTCTGTTGACGTTCTTCATCAAGACGTACATTGCCATGCTCAGTCATGACAGGAATGATTCGATCAACACCAAGCTCTACAGCCTTCTGTAATATTAAATCCATTTTGTGGCCTCGAGATATCCCTTGCGCAAGGGTAATGTGTAATGGGGGTTCGTTATCTACCTGCTGATACTGATTGATATACACTTCAACACTGCGTTTATTTACTTTGGATATCTCTGCATCATATTCGCCACCACGACCATCAAATAATATCAATGGATGCCCCAACCGAAAACGCAATACCCGAGAGATATGGTGTGCGGCCTCATCAGCTAATACAACCACAGCCCCTGTTCGCAATTTCTGATCGACAAATATTCTTGTTTTTCGCATATGGTTTCTGTCCAGACAATAAACTACTATATTCTATCTATACCCAAACGACTTGGAAATGTTCTGTTCAATACCCGCTTGACGGGTGCAGGTTTCAGAGTTTAGGTATATATAAACACGAAATTATATCCGTTGAAGTGTCACAATAAATGACGAGAGCCCAATGTCAGTGCATCATGCCAAATTTAGCGTTGGACAATTAATTGTTCATAAACTATTTAACTATCGAGGTATTATCTTCGATGTTGACCCAGTATTTCAGGGCTCAGACGAATGGTATACTCAAGTTGCCCTCAGCTGCCCGCCAAAAGATGAGCCTTGGTATAAGGTATTGGTACATAACGGCTTTCATGATACCTATGTAGCAGAACGTAACATCATTGCCGATATCACAGACGACCCGATCAATCACCCGCTTATCGAGAAATTATTTGAGCGCTGTGAGGATGGAAGCTATATACCAAACCAACGTAAAAATTAGCCAAGGAAATACTCGTACTCCCAAGGAAAAATCGAAGAGGATATGAACCATAATTATCCCTAATCGTTTAAAACATCTATGCCCAATTAGTTTGGGTACAGACCCCAATAGATTATAATCCCACGCATGGAAATCCCGGGTTACAAAATACAGCATCAGGTTGGCCAGGGAGGTATGGCAACTGTTTATCTCGCCTTGCAGGAATCGCTCAACAGATCTGTTGTGCTTAAAATACTGGATATTAATGGATCCACTTTCGACGGAACCCTGATCGAACGTTTTCTCTCAGAAGGACGTATCGTCGCCACACTTAATCATCCAAACATTATTACAATTTATGATATCGGCATAGCAGATGAATTCTTGTACATTTCCATGGAATATATTGAAGGGGGTGATCTCAAAGCACGGATGGAATCGCCAGTATCACCAGATACTGCACTCGACTATCTTGCCAAGATCGGCTCGGGACTGGCTGCTGCGCATAAGATGGGTGTGGTTCATCGAGACATCAAACCGGCAAACATCATGTTCAGAGATGAAGATACGCCTCTCATCACAGATTTTGGAATCGCCAAACAGACTGATGCTGCAAATAACGACTTAACTTCCACTGGCTTGTTTCTCGGAAGCCCGAATTATGTAAGTCCTGAACAGGCGAGCGGCATTGAGATTGACGGTCGTGCCGATATTTACAGTACAGGCTGCATGTTCTACGAAATGCTGACCGGTAAGAAGCCCTATCCCGCCACTACTGTGTTTGATGTCGTTATTAAACACAGACAGGCCCCCATCCCTGTTTTTGAAGAGGATCTTGCCGATTTGCAACCTTTGCTAAATACGATGATGGCAAAAAATCGTGAGGACCGATTTGAAAACGCAGATGCGATGGTGGAAAGCATCGAAAAATTACAACAAAGTAGAGCAGGTTCTTCCACAAGCACTACTTTCGATATCAACGATACAAATGCTGCTGAAAAAGCAAGGCAAAAAAATACCCAGACCCTCAATATCCTATTGTTGCTTTTAATGACTTCAGGGGGAATCTTTGGAACGCTACAATACGCAGAATCAAGAATGAATAGCGATACGCCAAAAATTGGGGACGTACCTACGAACATCGATTTACTTGATAAGATTAAGCCATCGATAGTTTCTGATCTTGCGCAAGCAAAGAGTTCAGGGGAGATTGAACCAACTGTTAAAATTTCTAAAGATGTTGTTCAGGCCCTACATTGGCTGGGCAGGAAAAGTCTGGAAGAATATCGATTAATTCATCCACCAGAAGATAACGCGTATTATTATTATTCGAGATTACTAGAAGCAGATGCAACAGATAAGGCTGCTGTTGCAGGTCTGCTTAATATCGCCGACCGATATGCCTATCTGGCGGAGCGATCGATTCTTGATAATGATTACAGCAAGGCACAAGCCTATATAAACATAGGTCAGAAATTCAACCACAATCATGAAGCCTTGATTAAACTGAACAAATTAAATCTGGATGTCAGGGAAAAAACATTTATGGAGAAACTAAAGAGTTTATTCACAGGGGACTGATTTAGCTAAGCCTTTTTCTTAATTCTCATTATTGCCTTGTTGCAATAATGCCCTGGCTTCTTCTGTACGCTTGCTTTCCCACTCAGCAATCAGTGCTTTCATTTTTTCAACAGATATATCTTCTTCCCTGGTTTCTGTCTCTGCGAGCTCTTCGGCGACAGGTGCTTCTATCACCTCGTAGTCAGATCCATTCTGAGGTTCATCCGGAAACCTGGCAATTTCACTGTCTTGCATTAGCGTTTCATCGGCATTCCTTTCCATCGCTTCTTTTAATTTTTCGGCTTTCATTACCTTCTCTCTTGCCGCAAGCCTGTCTCCTTCAGCTCTAACAAAAGCCTTTATCCGCAAGCGTATTCGTTGCTCATCAGAAATATCAATGCCTGTATCATCAACGACCTTGCCGCGATTGAAGACAAAGACTCGCGGCCCACCTTCTGCACTACGATACCAGGCTGGGGGCTTTCCGGACAATTGGGTTGTCCCGGTTTCAGGATCGGTCCATTGATACATTTGTGCCTGAACAGATAGAATAAGGACAGATTGGATAAATACCAATAAAACAATAAAGCAATAACGCTGCACTCTCGAATCCTCCACACCACACTGTTAAGATTATAACATCCTTCGCTATTACCCAAACTACCTGGAAAAGCAGACTACATTATGAATTTGTTTGACATTATCGCGCTACTGATCACCCTCACAGCCATCTTTAGCTTTATCAATTATTGTACGCTTAAATTGCCTATGACTATCGGCGTCATGTTGATTGGCCTTGTCATGTCCCTGGGCTTGTTGGCGCTTAAACCTTTAGGATTAGATTTAACGATACAAGCAAGTGCCATTCTCGGGGCCATTGATTTTAATCAGACTCTCATGCATGGCATGTTGAGCTATCTTTTATTTGCCGGTGCACTGCATGTCAACCTGAC
>CAZDFI010000004.1:0-46591 GCA_964504725.1 uncultured Enterobacteriaceae bacterium | reverse complement strand
GACCTCCATGGATGGAGGAAATGCAAAAGGATTGTCGGGAACAATCCTTGCCTGTTCAAATAACCTTAAAATCATTAAGCTCCTCGGCACGATATAAGGGAAGGAAACCCCTTCGTTTAAATTATGGACTAGTCCCCACCATTTTGTCTGTGTTGCAACCATGTCCAGGCTTTACTAAATCCCATACCTGAGTATTCACTACCAACCTCCAATATAAGAGCACTATCGTCATTTAGTAGAGGAGATATATTTGATGATTTTGTTTTCCCAAATAGTTCAGCACGTATCACCTCTGAAGGAAGTTTAGTTTTTAAAAAATAACTAAACGAATTACCACTATCTGAAGCACTAACCAACTGGCAGTTACTCTGAGAAAGCTTTTCAATAGCCTGTTTAACTCTGGGCGCGGTCTCCCTTATCCTGTCCATTGTAGGAATGTTGCCACCCAAGTGAATAAGCACTATAAATATTTTTTCTTCTTCGTTTCTCATTTTCTATATCAGATAAAATAAATCTGTCCCCTTTTATGTGGCCGCTGCCTTCGTCTCGGCGATATGCACTGGAATATTTCTCTCATCAAGCAGATCTAGCGTCTCCCGACGCGTGTGCAGCATCAGCAACATTCCCCGGCTTAAAACAATCGTTTGACACCCGTTGTCGAGTAATTCTTCAACGTCAGTGGGTTGAATCCCGGGTATGTGATGTGTATCGGTTTCCCTCCAGTCCCACACCCGACCACCACCAGGCCAAAGCTTGAAATCCTTACCAACACCGACATTATCGACCTCCATATGACCCCAGGAAATGTGATTAATACTGGGAGAGCGGAGCTCGTTGTTATTCATGGCAATACCTCTATAGTCAACTATTGCTTCATCTCAACAGTGTAGCCTAGTTCTCTGCATGCATTCGAGACCATGCCTTTATATGTCATAGTGAGGTATAAAAAATTAATCCGAATTTTAAACTCCTTCTACTCGTTCAGGACATCTCCCATAAGCCAGTAACTTTGCAACCCGTTTTTTCATAAAAGATAAACTGGAAATCACTTTTAAAGGTAGAGGCGGACTGAACGGTTTATCCGATTTAAGTGCACTACTGATTATTCGCTGTTGTACAAACATCTGAAATTTCTGAATGAATTTAGTAGCAGGTTCGCGTCGAGTTTGCACCTTGGCCAAATCGGTAATATTCAAACAATTTTCTTTTATTGGATCAGTCAAAAGATTAGCGGTTGCCACTGCATCCTGAATCGCATAATTTATCCCGACGCCACCTACAGGAGACATTACATGCGCAGCATCACCAATCAATAACAAACCATCCTGATACCATTTTTCAACACGTCCAGTCACCACCGATAATATTGCACACTGCGACCAATCTGTAATTTCAGAAATTGTACTTGTAATCTCAGGGACCAAAGCTGCTATTTCATTTCGAAAATGTTCAATGCCCTGCTCGCGTAATTCCTTATAGGAACCTTTCATGATGATATAGCCAGCCTGGATATAATCACCCCGATTAATCAAGGCAACCATCGTGCCTGAACCAATTCGGCCATTGACAGATTCTGTTAATCCTGAATTTTCAGGTATTGAAACCTTGAACCAAATTACATCCATTGGTGGTGAGGTTTTACCTAATTTCATATCAGCCAATCGCCGCACCGTTGATCCCCGACCATCCGCACCAATCGTTAATAAACAATCTAGCTCATGCTCAACTCCATCTTTGCTGAACTTTATACCTGTTACTTTTCCATTACCTTTTTTGAGCTCTTTGACTCTAGCACCCATATGTAACGAAAAGCCTGATAACTTTCCTGCTTCTTTTACGATGTAATTTAAAAACTTTTCCTGAGGAATAATGGCGACAAAAGGAAATTTGCAATCCATTCCTGAAAAATCGGCGATTTCGAGTACATGTTCAGATGCATTGAGTTTTAGGTTAGTAACCTTGCTATTACACTGTGCCAATATTTCATCAGCAAATCCAAGCTGATCAAGTATCTCTAATGAAGAAGCATGCAAAGTATCACCCCGAAATTCCCGATCGAAATCCTTTTCCCCCTCAAGCAAAACCACTGAGACACCGCGCAAGGCAAAAAGATAGGCACAAATAACACCCGCTGGCCCAGCACCGATAATACATACTTGGGTTTTATCAGGAATATCAGAATCAGACATCATTCTTTCCAGGTAGATTTAGATGGGAATTATAATACTACTTGGAACCTTTCTTTTGGGCACACAAAAGGGGTATATTAAGTAAGTGTTTACTCACATTTAAACCGTTATGAATAAATAAATCTGTCCCCTTTTGTTGTCATAACGCTCGCATCAGCGGCGCAGCTCTGCTGCGTCCGACTGTATACATTTGTTAGGCGATATTATCGCCATTTGTCTGATCATCGGGTTCCAGTAACTTCCTCAGCGTTGATAACTCGGACTCGTAATATTTAGTGTTTACAAAGCAATTAACGGGGATGCAGGTTTCTGAACGTCCAAGCATCAACCCCTCATCTTGATCCCATATCTCTAAATGGCCATTGCTAAGAATACAACGAGAAAAGAGAAGAGAATCAATCTCATACTGAATATATTTGGGATCATCTCGATTCGGCGTGAATCCAATGCCTCCCAAAGGATCAAACTTCAACCGCTCATCCGCAAAAGAGAGTACAGTTCTTATTCTTATTGCGCCATCTTCGGTTACTAGGTCGAACACGATGCCTCCTTCAACCTGTCCCGTAATTTCGGGGATCATGTCTTCGAAGCTATTAACTTCAGCTTCGCGACGAGCTAAGACCGTGTATCGATCAGGTAAATCAACAGTTGTTCCTTCCGGGATTGGCTCTGATTGTACAAGCATATCAATAACATCATCAGGAAACAGATTTCGGAATTCTGCCAATTCGTAGAGATGCTCACGCCAAAGCGTATGAGACCTTTTTAAGGTTGAGTTTTCTTCAATTGCTAATTCAGCGAGGTTTCGAAGGAGAGGAATATCCTGTGAGAGTCTAAAATGATCATCGACCTCGTCTGGATTTATGAAGGGTTCTTGCTCAGCATGGGCTATGGCATTCCGACATTCCTCAAATAGATATAGGCCCACATCGGCACCGCTATTTCTAATTTCATCACATCGTCCTTTTGCTCGATGATCATCAAGGCGATCCAAGGCGTCGGTGATCCAAGCGCCGCGCGCTTTACCCTTTGGTAGAAGTACACTTATGGCTTTATACAAGCTTAAAAATGCATAGAAAGGATTGTCTAGAGACACCCCCTCTCGATACAAGGCAATCGCTGCTCTTTCCTCTTGGGTTTGGGCTATTGGGAGGTGCTCGGTATCAAGGAAGTTTGTTACAACTCTCCCTCTTCGAATACCAATTGGCCTAGGTAAGTTCCCCCCGCTCCAGGCAAGAACTGATAATCCACTTCCCTCCGACCATGAGAGCGCACTACAGAAGCGCATAATTTCACGCCGCACTTCCTCCATACTTAGTTCATAGCGATCAGATCTCAGGGCAACAGCGGCAGTTTGATCAGCATCTGTGGACTGGGGAATCAATACAAAGTCTTTTCCTTCAAACTCAACTATCTGTTGTTGTGTTGGCCAGCTCATTCGGGGATCTACTGTAGCAACGACCCAATCCCCGCGCTCTTGAACTTGGCGTTCTGCTTCTTCGAAAGGATTAAGTAAGAATTTCTTCATCACCGCATTCGTTCCTTTTTTAGTCTCCGTTTTGTGAGATTCTTATAATTTTATTTTGTCGCCTAACTAGTTAATAAGCAGTCCTTCGAAGGACGCGTATATTGGAAATTAAAGGGGTAAAGCGTGTCTTTTTTTCAGATAAGATTAATAAGTGCTGTACTTTCATACCTATTCCATTGGTATTTGTTTGTGGAGTTTCAGGATAAACCTGTTTTCATAGATCCGCCACTTTGGGCGTGGTTTTTAACCCCCTAAATCGTGCCGAGCAGTTGAATGATTTTAAGGTCATTTAAACAGGGATGTTTAAATGAGGGGCTTCATGCTAGGAAGGCATGTAGGCGCGACCTTAAAAAATCATACAGCTGTGAGGGTATCCGCAGGACACGATATTGGGGGCGGCTTTCTTTTCGTACCTTTTCTTTCGTTCGTACAAAGAAAAGGTACACGCCGGGTAAAGGCGAAATCAATTTAAAAAGACATAAAAGTTTAATATTGACTGGATACCGGCTCAAGGCCGGTATGACGAATGCCGCTAGTAGGCAAAACTACTCTCAAAATACACTATAAATGTAAGCATTCACTTATATTAATAGTATTACTAATAAACAAATAATAGACAAACCCCAAATCCCGACTAAACTTATCAACTATATACTTGACTAAATTAGTCTGAAAAGAGAAAATCACCCCCTTTTTCGGGATACACCCGAGGTAAAAAACGATGAAACTGACAACAAAAGGCCGCTACGCCGTCACCGCCATGCTGGATCTGGCATTACACAATGATCAGGCACCGGTGAATCTGGCGGAGATTTCAGCCAGACAGAAAATTTCTCTGACCTACCTAGAACAGTTGTTCGGCAAACTGCGTAAAAAAGGCCTGGTCGAGAGTATCCGAGGGCCGGGGGGAGGTTACCGCCTGGCACTCAGTGCAGACGAAATTACCATCGCACGCGTGATGTATGCCGTTGATGAACATATTGATGTGACCCGTTGTGGTGGTCAGCAAAACTGCATGGGCGATGTACGTTGCCTGACCCATGATCTGTGGTTGGACCTGAACCGTCATGTCGCTGATTATTTGAACAGTATTAGCCTTGATGAACTGATCCGAACGAATAATGTAAAGAAGGTGGCTGATCGACAGGATGCCATCATGATCAAAGATTTTACTCACCAGGCCATCACACAATCAGATACCACACATTAAGGCATTAGGAATTAAATAGAGCAAATAGATTTATGAGCGAAACAACACTTTCAAAAGACATCACGCTGACCGACAAGGCAGCAGAGCATGTTAAAAATTTTCTGGCCAAGAACGATACCAGTATTGGCTTACGTCTTGCTACCAAGACCACCGGTTGCTCTGGCTATCAGTATATCGTCGAAGCAGCTGAACAAACGACAGAACAAGATGAAATATTCGAATCCAAGGGCGTGAAGATCTTCGTCGATAAACTCAGCCTGCCTTTACTGATAGGCACGGAAATGGATTACGTCCGCGAAGGACTGAACGAAGAGTTCCAGTTTAAAAATCCGAATTCACAGGAAACCTGTGGCTGCGGTGAGAGTTTTAGCGTTTAAACCAGGTGAATAAATTAATCAGGAAATATTGATGACATCACAATCAGAAAATATCGAATCAACCACGGCCGAAAATGCCCAGGTTGAAACACTGGTCAATGCCGAATACGAACATGGTTTTGTGACCGACATTGAAACCGATACCGTTGCCCCTGGTTTAAACGAGGATGTCATACGACTGATATCGAAAAAGAAAGAAGAGCCAGAGTGGCTACTGCAATGGCGTCTTGATGCCTACCGGCACTGGTTAACCATGGAAACACCTGAATGGGCGCATGTGCATCATGAAGAGATTGATTATCAGGCCATCTCATATTATTCAGCACCAAAATCCAAAGACGACGGGCCGAAGAGTCTGGATGAAGTTGATCCTAAATTGCTCGAGACCTATGAAAAACTGGGCATCCCCCTGCAGGAACAAATGATGCTTGCTGGCGTCGCGGTTGATGCCGTATTTGACAGTGTTTCTGTCGCCACCACATTTAAGGGTAAACTGGCTGATGCTGGAGTCATTTTTTGTTCCTTTTCAGAGGCCGTTAAGGATCATCCTGAGCTGGTTAAAAAATATCTGGGTACAGTGGTGCCGACCGGAGATAATTTTTTTGCAGCACTTAACTCTGCTGTGTTTACCGATGGTTCTTTTTGTTTTATCCCTAAAGGTGTTCGCTGCCCCATGGAACTATCTACTTATTTCCGAATTAATGCTGCCAACACAGGGCAGTTTGAACGCACCTTGATCATTGCCGAAGAAGGCAGCCATGTCAGTTATCTGGAAGGCTGTACCGCACCCATGCGCGACGAGAACCAGTTACATGCAGCGGTCGTAGAATTAATCGCACTGGATGATGCGCAAATTAAATATTCCACCGTACAGAACTGGTATCCCGGTGATGAGAATGGTGTTGGGGGAATCTACAACTTCGTCACCAAGCGCGGTGATTGTCGTGGTGTTAATTCAAAAATCTCATGGACACAGGTTGAGACCGGTTCTGCCATTACCTGGAAATATCCCAGTTGTATTTTACGTGGTGATAATTCTGTCGGTGAATTCTATTCCGTCGCTGTGACCAACAACTACCAGCAAGCAGACACAGGCACCAAGATGATTCATATCGGTAAGAATACTCGTAGCACGATCATCTCCAAGGGCATCTCTGCTCGATTTGCCGAGAATGCGTACAGAGGACTGGTTCGAATTGCCAAAACCGCTGAGAACGCTCGCAATTATACCCAGTGTGATTCTTTATTGATGGGGGATAAGTGCGGTGCGCATACCTTTCCCTATATCGAAGTGAAAAATTCAACTGCGACGGTGGAACACGAAGCCACGACTTCGAAGATCGGCGAAGACCAGTTGTTTTATTGCAAGCAACGCGGCATCTCGGAAGAAGATGCGATAAATATGATCGTCAATGGTTTCTGTAAAGAAGTGTTTAAGGAATTACCCATGGAGTTTGCGGTTGAAGCACAAAAATTATTAGGCATCACCCTTGAAGGTGCGGTGGGATAACGAATTATTTTCAAAAATATTAAGCAAATAAAATTATGTTAAGCATTAAAAATCTATCACAAGCAATTGCTCCTGCATTGCTAGTATTTCCGCCATCCATGGCGGTCAAGCGAATTATTAGAGAAATGACATTATGCTAAGTATAAAAAACCTGAAGGCTTCAGTGGAAGATAAACAAATTCTCAAGGGACTTAACCTCGAAGTTAAAGCCGGTGAGGTTCATGCCATCATGGGGCCGAATGGTTCTGGAAAAAGTACTTTGGCAAATGTCATTGTTGGTCGCGATGGATATAAGATCGATAGTGGCGAGATCATTTATGAAGGCAAGGATCTTACCGAAATAGAGCCTGAAATTCGTGCGCGCGAAGGCATATTCATGGCCTTTCAATATCCTGTCGAAATACCGGGCGTGAATAATGTTTATTTATTAAAGGCAGCAATGAACGCCATACGCAAACACCGGGGCGAAGCTGAGCTAGATGCCTTTGAATTTCTGGCGCTGATTAAAGAAAAAATGAAAGTCGTCAATATGAAAGAAGAACTTTTAAATCGTGCTGTGAATGAAGGCTTCTCTGGCGGCGAGAAAAAGCGAAATGAAATTTTTCAGATGGCATTACTTGAACCTAAACTGGCCATTCTCGATGAAACCGATTCTGGCCTGGATATCGATGCCCTGAAGATTGTTGCCAGTGGTGTCAACGGCCTGCGCAGTGAAGACCGTGCCATTGTCATTGTGACCCATTATCAACGCCTTCTGGATTACATCGTCCCTGACTATGTACATGTCTTGTCTGATGGCAAGATCATTAAATCTGGTGGTAAGGAACTGGCTCTGGAACTCGAAGAAAAAGGTTATTACTGGGTACGCGAGGAGGCTGACGCGGCATGAGTTCGCCTCAAGTAAATAATTTGGCCAATAAGCTGGCAAAAAATTATCAGTCGGCTTTTTCCGCACAACAGGGTAATGACACCTTGCCATGGTTAGCTGCGCATCGACAATCTGCCTTTGATCAGTTTCAGGAAGCGGGTTTCCCAACACGTCGTCATGAAAACTGGAAATATACGGATGTCTCTCGTATTACCAAAACTGGATTCGTGACAGCAGCTTCGACAGACAATGTAATTCAAGCTGCTGATCTGGATAAGCTGAAATTTAATGCGGAAAACAGTCATGAACTAGTCTTTATCAACGGTCAGTATTCGTCCGAACATTCTAATATAGGCTCGTTACCAGATAGCGTTGTGCTTGGCAGCCTGCGGGATGCCCTGGTCAATACTCCAGCACTTCTTGAATCCAGCCTCAACCAGTGTCTCGATTCGAATAATCATGTATTCGCTGCCTTAAATACAGCGTTCTTTAATGATGGTGCATTTATCTATGTTCCGGACAATATCGTCATAGAAGATCCTATCGTCGTTTATTTTGTTTCCGCGTCTACAGAATCAAAACTTGCCACTGTGCCTCGCAATTTAATTGTTCTGGGTAAAAATTCTCAGGCCAACGTTATTGAAAGTTTTCATGGGCTGGAAGGCGTTGTTGGTTTTACCAATACCATTACCGAGATTGAAACAGCTGATGGTGCAGTACTTGAACATTACAAAATACAACAGGAAAACACTGATAGTTTTCATATCGGTGGCACACATCTGAAACAGCATCGTAACAGCCGTGTTGAATCACATTCAATCTCATTAGGTGGTGCAATCGTACGCAATGACATTGTTACGGAACTGGCCGGTGATGGTGCCAAGATTATTTTAAACGGGCTTTACATGGGCAATGGTAGCCAGCATGTCGATAACCACACACTGGTAAATCATTCCAGACCTCATACTCAAAGTGACGAAAATTATCGCGGCGTGCTGGATGGCCGTGCGCATGGCGTCTTCAATGGCAAGGTCATTGTGCATAAAGATGCACAGAAAATAGAGGCAGCACAATCTAATGCCAATCTTTTGTTATCTGATCACGCCGAGATTGATACCAAACCTGAACTGGAAATCTATGCCGATGATGTGAAATGTAGTCACGGTGCAACCGTTGGCCAGCTAGACAAAAACATGTTGTTCTATCTTCGCTCACGTGGTCTCGATGAAGAAACAGCCAAAAGTTTATTAACCTTTGCCTTTGCTGATGAAGTCATTCGTCGCATCAAGTTTGCGCCTGTTCGTGAGCAACTGGAATTCAACGTCGGTGGCCGCTTACCTGACGCTGATTTAATCAAGGCCAATTTGAATTCGGCCAATAGTATTAAGGAAGGCAAATAAATGTCTAGCACCAGCACAGCAAATAATATTAAAACATCTACTTTGGATGTTGAAAATATTCGTCAGGATTTTCCGATCCTGCATCAAGAGGTCAATGGCAACCCGCTTGTCTACCTTGATAACGCTGCGACCTCGCAAAAACCCAGGCAGGTGATCGAGGCACTGGATAAATATTATCAGCAAGACAATGCCAATATCCACCGGGGTGTACATACCTTGAGTGAGAGAGCGACCGCTGACTACGAACAAGCCCGGGGCAAGGTACGTGACTTTATTAACGCCGGCTCGGAGAAAGAGATTGTTTTTGTGCGCGGGGCGACTGAAGGCATCAACCTGATTGCTCAGAGTTTTGGCAGAACAAATCTTAAAGACGGCGATGAAATTATTATTTCTGAAATGGAACACCATTCGAACATCGTGCCTTGGCAATTATTATGTGAACAAACAGGCGCGATCCTGAAGATTATTCCGATTAACGATGACGGTGAACTGATGGTTGAAGAGTTTGAGAAATTACTCAGCTCGCAGACAAAGATTGTTTCGGTGGTTCATATCTCAAATGCCCTGGGAACAATCAATCCGGTTCAAACTATTATCGACCGTGCCCACGAACATAATGCTATTACCATTATTGATGGTGCACAGGCGACGCCACACACTATCGTAGATGTACAGGCACTGGATTGCGATTTTTATGTATTTTCCGGACACAAGTTATTCGGCCCCACGGGTGTCGGCGTACTTTACGGCAAGACAGAGTTGCTCGAAGCCATGCCTCCCTGGCAAGGCGGTGGCGATATGATCAAGATGGTGTCATTCGAAAAAACAATGTATGCCGATCTGCCCTACAAGTTTGAAGCAGGCACGCCGCATATTGCCGGTGTCGTTGGGCTGGGTGCAGCCATTGACTATGTCAACACCATAGGACTCGATGCCATTGGCGCTTATGAACATGAGCTGCTTGAATACGCGACAAACAAAGCTAAGCAAATTGAAGGCATGCGCTTAATAGGCACTGCTGAACAGAAGGCGAGTATTTTATCTTTCGTCATGGATGGTGTTCATCCACATGACATCGGCACTATCCTTGATCATGAAGGCGTCGCCATACGCACAGGGCATCATTGTGCCATGCCGGTGATGACTCATTTTGATGTGCCTGCAACTGCTCGCGCTTCCTTTGCTTTCTACAATACCTTTGCAGAAGTTGATAGATTGATTCAGGCTATGGAAAAAGCCAGAGAGGTGTTTGCCTGATGTTCGACATAAAAGATCTCTATCAGGAAGTCATCATTGACCATAATCGCAGCCCGAGAAATTTTGGCAAACTCGAGGATGCGACCCAGGTCGCTGAAGGCTATAACCCGCTGTGTGGCGACAAATTAAATCTTTATTTAAAAACAGAAGATGATGTCATCACCGATGTCAGTTTTGATGGTTCCGGTTGCGCTATATCCGTCGCTTCTGCTTCTTTAATGACAGATTCCTTGAAAGGCATGACCACTGAAGAAGCCGAACAGCTGTTTCAGAATTTTCACAATCTCATCATGGAAGAACAGAATCCCGATAATGATGAAATGCAAAAACTTGGAAAGCTTGCTGCCCTTGCGGGTGTTAAGGAATACCCCGCACGCGTCAAATGCGCGACACTTTGCTGGCACACTCTGCACTCCGCGATGCAAGGTGATACATGTGCTGCGACTACAGAATGATAAATTGAGAATTAATCATGCAACATAATGATCCAATCACGCTGTTACGAGACTGTGACGCTGCACTGATCCCCGATGGCACACCCATCAAACTTGAAAAAGACAGTATCGTCTATATAACGCAGGCATTAGGTGGAAGCTATACGGTGAATATCAATGGCAATCTTGCGCGCGTGGACAGTAAAGATACTGACGCACTGGGATTTGAGGTTGAAGAAGAGAATATTGATTCCGAATCTGCACATAAGTTAACAGGGGATGGCAGTGTTGAAGAAACATTAATCTGGGATCAACTGCGTACCTGCTACGACCCGGAAATTCCTATCGACATTGTCGAACTCGGTCTGATTTATAATTGCAGCATCACCCCTGTCGAAGCGGGTAATCAGGTCGATATCACCATGACACTGACTGCCCCCGGCTGTGGCATGGGTGAATTTCTGGCCGATGATGTTCGCAGCAAAATTAGTAGCTTACCTAATGTCACCCAGGTCAATGTCGAACTGACTTTTGATCCACCATGGAATCAAACCATGATGTCAGAAGCTGCCAGATTACAAACTGGCCTTTATTAACACCCATTATTTATATAATTCCTTCTAGAGATCCCTGTTATGTCAGACTGGATTAATATAGAACCCACAGAACTCTTTGGCCCGGGTCAGGCCAGACTGGTTGATCTGGGTGATGTACAAATTGCCGTTTTTAATCTCGGTGGTGAATATTTTGCTATCGAAGATACCTGCAGCCATGACAATTCCCCCTTGTTGGGCTGTGGACTGGAGACAGAACAATTGCTTGATGGCGATCAAATTATCTGTCCACGACATGGTGCGAGATTTTGCCTGAAAACAGGTGCCGCTCTCACACCTCCTGCCTATGAAGATATTCCGATTTTTCCTGTTCAAATCATAGACGGTATCGTTCAAACACGTGATGATCGTTGGGATTGATAGATTATTTACTGCTTATTCGTATTTACGTCACATGAGGTGAGATAAAGGCTTTACGCTTGATTCCAAGCACGTATAATCGCGCGTTTAATTAATCAGCTAAGCCTGATTTCCCCTTTAAGCACCCTTTTTGGAGCAAGTAAGTAAATGGCTGTTGAACGTACGCTATCGATAATCAAGCCTGATGCCGTAGCGAAGAATTATATTGGAGAGATTTTTTCACGATTTGAGGCAAATGACCTGACAATCGTTGCTGCCAAAATGGCACATCTAACAAAAGAACAGGCCGAAGAATTTTATGCTATTCATAAAGAGCGACCTTTCTATACACTGCTGGTTGAATTCATGACCTCTGGCCCAGTGATGATCACAGTCCTCGAAGGTGAAGACGCGATTGCAAATTACCGTACCTTAATGGGTGCAACCATGCCAGAATTCGCTGCTCCTGGTTCCATCCGCTATGATCTGGCAAGAGATGGCAGGGCCAACGAAAATACAGTACATGGATCTGACGCGCCGGAAACAGCGGTGGAAGAAATCAAGTTTTTCTTCAAGCCAGAGGAAATCTGCGAACGCAGACGGTAACCTATAACCATGAAACGTGGAGCCTGAAATATGGGCATAGACGTGGGCAAGCAAACAAATCTGCTTGATCTGGATCGACAATCCATGGAGGCCTATTTTGCCGACATGGGTGAAAAACCTTTTCGTGCCGCCCAGGTACTAAAGTGGATATATCAGCACGGAATCACCGATTTCTCGGAGATGACAACTTTAAGTAAAGCACTTCGTGAAAAATTATCTGACATCGCCAGGATAGAACTTCCAAAAATAATCTCTGAACAAATATCAGAAGATGGCACGCGCAAATGGTTACTCCAGCTTGATAACAACAACAGCATAGAAACCGTATTTATCCCGGAAAAAGACAGAGGAACTTTATGTATATCTTCTCAGGTGGGTTGCGCACTGGAATGCAGCTTCTGCGCTACCGGCAAGCAGGGGTTTAACCGCAACCTGACGACCGGTGAAATCATTGGCCAATTATGGATTGCCAACCAGGCACTGGGAGTTTACCAACATAAAAACCGCACCATCAGTAATATCGTCATGATGGGCATGGGCGAACCCATGCTCAATTTTGATAATGTTGTTAGCGCCATGAACCTGATGATGGAAGATCATGCTTATGGACTTTCGCGCAAACGGGTCACCCTGAGCACATCGGGACTGGTTCCGGCAATTGATAAACTGGCAGAAACAAGTGACGTCAGTCTGGCTATTTCATTGCATGCAACCAATGATGAACTACGCAATAAACTGGTACCTATTAACAAAAGCTTTCCAATTGCAAAGTTAATGGAGGCATGCAAAAGATACGCAAAAATCCGTGCTGTGGATACCATCACTTTCGAATATGTTATGCTGGATGGCATTAATGATAGTGAAACCGAGGCTCGTATGCTTGTTAAGCTAATGCATGGAATCCCCGCAAAGATTAACCTGATCCCATTCAATCCATTTCCTGGAACTGACTACAGATGCTCCAGCACATTGGTGATTGACAAATTCAGAGACATCTTGATCAAGGGCGGTGTTTTTACCGTCACGCGGAAAACCAGAGGTAGAGATATCGATGCAGCCTGCGGTCAGTTGGTCGGCAAGGTGATGGCCCGTGCAAAAAAACATCAACATCATTGATTGGAAAATAAACCATGAGAAAACTTACTCTCATTTGTCTTGTTATCACGTGTCTAGGCCTGACTGGATGTACTCCGACGACTGTAGGATCAGGCACAAGTTCAGAAACCATTCGACCAACTGCCACAACTAACGACATTACGAGGCTTAATCTTAAACTAGGTATCGAGTACTTAAAAAGAGGCGAATACGAAAAAGCACTGGTTAAATTACAAAAGGCACAAGAGTCAGATAAAAACTATCCGCCTACATACAATACAATGGGCGTTTTATACCAACGACTTGGAGACAAAGTAAGAGCAGAAAGTTTTTTCAAGCAGGCCCTTGCTTTGAATGGCAATGATTCTCCAACCCTGAATAACTATGGTCAATTTCTTTGTCAGGATTCGCGCTTTGAAGAAGCAGAAGCGGCTTTCCTGAAAGCTGCACAAAATCCATTATATTCGACGCCGGAAATTGCACTTTCGAACGCCGGTACCTGTGCATTTAAACAGGATAAGTTAGATGTTGCTGAAACACATTTTAGAATTGCACTTGAAAAAAACCCCAGGGTCGCAGTTGCCCTGATACAAATGGCGCAGATTTCATATACAACTGCCAATTACCTGTCGGCAAGAGCCTATTTGCAACGATACCTTGAAATAAGTGCACATACAGCAAAAAGCCTCTGGCTCGGCATCAATATAGAAACAGAACTCGGTGACAAAGACGCACGTTCGAGCTACGAACTATTGCTGAAAAATAAATTTTCTACTAGCAATGAAGCAGACTTGTTAAAAGACAGGATGGCCCGATAAGAAATGTTAAAATATATAAGTGATAACGAAGATCAGCTGGATAACAGTATTAACCTTGGGGGCTTGCTCACCAAGGCCAGAGAAAAGTTGGAGCTATCTCAAAAAGATATTGCGTCCAGACTCAATCTGAAGGAAGAAATTATTGCAGCACTGGATGCCAATAGTTTCGATGACTTACCCGCTCCAACCTATGTAAGGGGATATATCAGAAGTTACGCACGTGCTGTCAACCTGGACGCAGATAATATAATTAAAATTTACCAGGGCTCAGCCGATGCACCACCGGAAATTCTTCCTGATGTTAAACCTAAGGTTCAGGCAAGCAGTAAAGATACACCAGTAAAGGCAATGACCTATCTAATTACGTTCACATTAGTGATATTGATCATTGCCTGGTGGCAAGGAAAAAACATTGTTGATACTGATCTCTTCTTAAACAAGGTTAAAACCAGCGAGGGGGGCGAATACCCAGGTGGCTTTACCTACACCTATGACATCGTTACGCATCCAGAGATACTGACCGTGGCTAAAATCGAAGACACTGAATACATGTCTGAAAACATGGAAGTAACAGTTTCTCCGGATATTCTAGAATTACCTGAAACCAGTAATCCAGGATCAAATAAACCTAAGTCCAGTGATCAGTTATCAATAGACGATTTTTCAAACCTGAGTGCTCAAACAAACCCGGACACCTTGAAAATGGAATTAACGGCTGAATCCTGGATTGAAGTCTATGACGCCCTGGGTGAAAAGCTCTATATTGACCTTGCAAAACCTGGAGAAAAAATTAGTTTAACGGGCACCCTCCCCTTGTCAGTCAAAATTGGTAACGCCAGTGCCGTTTCTGTCAACTTCAATGGTAAAGCCTTTGATACAAACAAACATACCAAAGCAGGTGTCGCCCGTTTTCTGCTAGAATAATTTTCAGCATAATTTTAAATAAAGCGTCAGCCTGCAACCATTATCCCCAGGGAATTCCCCGGATCTCCGTTAACCGGAGATGGTCCTTTTCACCCATGACGTAATGACTCATATTTATTGACACGCTGTTATAATGACGCCCTAAATTAATATGACCCACACAAAACTTAAAATAAATCATTTCCTGGGAGAACCCATTGTCTGAGAAGTTACAAGCCATACGTGGCATGTCTGACATATTGCCAGAAGAATCATATCGCTGGCAATTTGTTGAAAAAAAAATAATACAGATCCTGAATAACTATGGTTATCAGGAAATCCGTTTGCCCATTCTTGAAAAAACTGAATTATTCGCGCGCTCTATTGGCGAGCAGACAGATATTGTTTCCAAGGAAATGTACACCTTTGAAGATCGCAATGGCGACAGCCTGACCCTACGGCCGGAAGCAACAGCAAGCTGTGTAAGAGCCGGACTCGAACATGGCCTATTCCACAACCAGACACAAAAACTCTGGTATATGGGCTCCATGTTCAGACATGAAAGACCACAAAAGGGCCGGCAAAGACAATTTCACCAGATCGGTGTCGAGGCATTTGGCTTTGTTGGCCCGGATATTGATGCTGAGCTTATCATATTGAGTGCGCGCCTGTGGCGCGAACTGGGACTCAAGGATATTAGTCTGCAATTAAATTCTCTGGGTTCCGTACAGGCAAGAAATGAATATCGTCAAATACTGATCGATTATTTTTCAAAAGTTGAAGATCAGCTGGATACAGATAACCAACGTAGACTCCACACCAACCCGTTACGTATTCTGGACAGTAAAAATCCGCAGATGCAGGAATTGATTAACGCTGCACCGCTGATGAAGGATCATCTGGATGCGGAGTCCAGGGCCCACTTTGATCAGTTACAACACATACTGAATGAGGCTGGGATTGAGTTTGAGATCAAACCGCGACTTGTACGTGGCCTGGACTACTATGGACAAACCGTATTTGAATGGGTCACCGATCAACTCGGCGCTCAAGGCACTGTTTGTGCGGGTGGCCGTTATAATGGGCTCGTCGAGCACTTTGGTAGCAAACCTGTACCTGCCTGTGGCTTTGCACTGGGGTTGGAACGTCTGATAGCGCTGATTGAAACCAATGGCTGTGACATAGAACAACAGCCACTGCATGTTTATTTGATCCTCTCTGCTGAAGATGAAGTCATTGCTGCCGGTATGAAACTTGCCGAGTCATTACGTGATCAGCTACCTCAACTCAGGCTCATTACCCATTGTGGCGGAGGAAGTTTTAAGAATCAGTTCAAGCGCGCTGATAAATCCGGTGCACTATTTGGGCTAATCCTTGGTAGCGAAGAACTGGAAAACCAGACCATAGGCTTCAAGTCATTGAGAGACAAATCTGAACAGGAAACTGTGGCGTGGAGCGAAATCGGTGAAATATTGTCAAAAAACATCGAGTAGCTATTTGATGAGACCATTGCATGATGTGAAATTTTTGTCAGAGCAAGGCAAAAAATAGTCGAAAAAGCGCAGTTTACATGTAGTAAATGAGCATTTTGAGACTTTTTCTAACGATGCTGTGGCAAAAAGGTCGCTTTGTGCAATGGTCTCTTGAACTAAGAGCAAAGCATCATTACTATCCGGCAGCTAAGTTTATTAATCCCCATTTAAGGAGTAAATTTTGGAAGGCTACAGAACAGATGAAGAACAGGTAGAACACCTGAAAAGATGGTGGGACGAGAATGGTAAATCGATCATTGGTGGTATCGCCATCGGCCTGATCGCAATATTCGGCTGGCGAGGTTGGCAAGACCATCTCGTGACGCAGGGAAAAAATGCCTCCGACCTGTATGAGCATATGACAAATGATATAAGCAGGGAAAAAGGAAAGCACGCTGAAGAAATTGCTGACCAGTTGAATCGAGATTACAAATCAACGCCTTACTCAACTTTCTCATCATTGCTACTGGCTCGTGAAGCCGTTGAGAAAAATGATATTGATGCTGCTAAAAATCATCTTCAGTGGGTTCTTGATAATACAGACAGTGATGAATTCAGGCATCTCGCCAGGTTACGACTGTCACGCTTGTTGCTGGAAGAGGGTGATAAAGAGTTTGCATTGTCTTTAATAGAAAACGTCTATACGGGGAAATTTGCATCAAGCTATCATGAGTTACGTGGTGATATATTGCTACAGCAAGGTGACTCAAAGGCTGCTCAGGATGCTTACACGCAAGCGCTATCAACTCAGAATAGCATTCGAGGCAATCAATCTGTTGTGCAAATGAAGCTGGATGATATTGGATCTAATCAACTCTGATGCGATCAACCACCCGTTTTCTTTTATTCGTTTCAATATTAATTTTGTTATCGGGATGCAGCAGTACCAAAAGTTTTATTAAAAATATGACTGGGTCTGGTACGGACAATACTGAACCACCAACACCTTTAGTTGAAATAGAGACACTCGCCGAGATTATCGAACTATGGTCTAAAAATACGGGCAAAGGCTCAACCAAACAATTTCTCAAGCTCACTCCCTCTCATAGTCAGGGCAAAGTATTTGTTGCGGATACCCGTGGGAATCTGGCAAGTCTTGATGCGAACAATGGCAACACCCTTTGGAAAAATGATGCAGGCCTGACCATTTCTGGCGGACCAGGTGCCAGCGAAAAACTGACCATGATTGGGTCTGATGAAGGTGACGTACTGGCATACGCAAGCGAAAGCGGGGAGTTCATTTGGCGAGCCAAGGTCTCCAGTGAAATATTAGCAGCTCCTCAGGAAGGGAATGACATCGTTGTTGTTCGTACCATTGATGGGAGAATTTTCGGGCTCGATGCTAATGATGGAAGCCGTCTTTGGATCTATGAGCGCACTATGCCTGCATTAACCCTGCGCGGCACCAGTAACCCGGTCATCACAGGAGATATTGTGATTGCTGGTTTTGATGGTGGTCGACTATCCGCTATCGAACTGTTCACCGGCAAATTGATTTGGGAAACAAGTATATCTCTCTCCTCCGGTCGTACGCAATTGGAAAGAATGGTTGATATTGATTCTGACCCTATAATCATAGGTAATGATATCTATGTGGCAACTTTTCAGGGACGCCTTGCCTCGGTTGCCCTGGAAGATGGCCGTATTACCTGGGCCCGGGATATATCGTCCTACGCAGGTTTAACCTCTGATGGAGACATTATCTATATTACGGATGACCAAAGTCACGTCTGGGCCCTGGATAGAGCAACTGGTAATTCAGTATGGAAGCAGGAAAATTTATATGCCAGGCAGGCAACGGCACCTGCCACCATTGGCAATCTTGTTGTTGTGGGAGATCTCGAAGGGTATTTACACTGGATGGACAAGGACAATGGTCAATTTGTTGCTCGTACACGGGTTTCAGAGAGCGCAATCTTAGCGCCCCCCATTGCTGTTGAAGACATCGTCTACGCATATAGTAGCGATGGAATACTGAGTGCATATACCTCGCATTAGGCAGGAAGACAAATATGAAGTCCGTTATTGCCATCGTTGGCCGTCCCAATGTCGGCAAATCTACCTTATTTAATTTTCTTACACGTAGTCGAAATGCACTTGTCGGTGATCGGCCTGGAGTAACTCGCGATCGCCAATATGGATTTGGCAGTTATCAGGGTCGTGAATTTATTCTGGTTGATACCGGTGGTTTAGGCCGAAACGATAAAGATTCAGAAAATATTTCCAATTTGATATCTGATCAATCTTTACGTGCAATAGAAGAGGCGGATGTGCTGATATGGCTGGTCGATGGACGTGATGGCCTGACTACAGAAGATGAACATCTAGCCAAAATACTACGCCCGATGTGTGACCATATCTTTTTATCTGCTAACAAGACAGAAGGGCTTAATTCGGATATTGTCCTTTCTGATTTCCACCGCTTTGGTTTTAACGAACCCTCAGCCATCTCGGCAAAACGTGGTGATGGTATCAGCCATCTCATGGATGAAGTTATCAAGCAGTTACCTGTTGATTCAGATAATGAAGGTCTCTTAGAACATGGTTTACGTATCACCGTGCTTGGTCGGCCAAATGTTGGGAAATCTACACTAACCAATAGAATTCTTGGCGAAGAACGCATGCTCATCTTTGATCAACCAGGAACTACCCGAGACAGTATTGCCATTCCTTTTGAGCGCGATGGAATCCCTTACACGCTAATTGATACAGCTGGCATAAGAAGGCGCTCAAAAATTAATGATGCTATTGAGAAATTTAGTGTCGTTAAATCACTGCAGGCAATTGATAGCACACAAATTGTTGTTCTTGTACTAGATGCACATGAAGCTGTAACCGAACAGGATGCCACCTTGCTTGGGTTGATTGTTGATAGCGGCAAAGCATTAATTATCGCGGTAAACAAATGGGATGGCCTGGAAATATCACAAAGAACCAGAATAAAGGCACAACTGGATCGTAAGTTGGGATTTATTGATTATGCGTGTGTTCACTTTATCTCAGCACTGTATGGTAGTGGCGTTGGCAAGCTGTTCGTCTCAATCAACAAGATTTCAAAATCAATTTTAATTGACCCTTCAGCTTCAAAGGTAACAGCAATCTTGCAAAAGGCGACACAAGCTCATTCACCACCTTTGGTGCATGGCAGACGCATCAAATTACGATACGCGCACATAGGCGGGCATGATCCAATACGAATTATTGTACATGGTAACCAGACCAATCGTGTACCAGAATCCTACAAACGGTATCTGGCTAATCAGATGCGAAAGCAATTAAAACTGGTAGGTGCCCCCGTCCTGATTGAATTCAAGCAAGGAGAAAATCCTTATAAGCATAAGAAGAATATTCTGACGAACAGACAAATCGAAAAACGCAGACGCTTGATGCGTCATGTAAAAAAGAATTAAATGACCGTGATTTATTTACAAACGACTGATTGCTAATCCTTCTTCCCTGGATATTTTATTACGTGGTAATTTTTACCAGATAAGTTACCTGAGTAATCTATTGTAATGAGTTTGCAGCATACTCAATATGCGGCTGGCATCCCGACTAGCTGACCATTCATCTTTGTCATCCAGAACAACGACTTCGGTTTTGTCACCTACCCCGGTCAGGCTAAGGTGATATTCTGTTCCATCATCTTCATCACTTTCCCAGAATTTAAGCCTGCTTAATAGACCCTTTTTTTCTTCACTTGTATCAGCAAAATAAAGGACTGTGTAAATACCCTTTTCTTTATCTTTACTATCGATATACATTCCGGATTTACTAATCGCATCTTCTATATTCCGCCATGCTCTGGAAAATTCCTCAGGAATGGCTAAATATTCCTTGTCCTCGCCCGCACTCAATATCTCGGCCCTGATCTCTCGATTTTTTGAGCCACCTGTTCGCTTTGAGCCGGAAGGCGATGAAGTTGAACTTGCTGTTGCAGAGACCCCATAGAAATGCAGATTCAGTTCACCAATCAGTTCTTTTTCCTGTTCGTCATCACTCTCCTGACCTATCCAGTCAACATTACCCTCACTACCTGAAATTTTTTCCTGTCTTTCGCTTGAAAGAAACAAGATCAGTTTACCTGGTGTTCCACCCTCTTCCGAAAATATCTTGAATTTTTCTCTGTATAATACTACTCCATCGACCGATATATCCTTGAAATTCGTTTCCAGAACACCAAGCTCGGCATCATCAAGATCCATCTCGAAACCTTTTATTAACCAGAATTCGCGCAACTTCGGCCAAACAGTTAACGTTGTTCCCTGTACTGCCAACCATTTCTCATCAGCATTATTAAGCAGAGCCATTTCTGCATCTGATAACTGCCCACCTTCACGCATAAGTTTTCTTCTTTGGAATTCTGACAGCGTGTTTGCGTCTTCTTCATCCGGAATAACCATTGGGTCATTGAGAGCCTCCCTGGTTAAATCCGGTGGCACCTCCAAATCAGGGAGTGCTCTGCTCTTTTGATATTTAGTTCTGTTATCAGGTAGTACTTCATCCAGACTAGGAAGTGAGCCACAACCGTGGATTGAAAATAAAGTAATGAATAATAAAAATAAGTTTTTTCGTAACATAATATTAAATTCTAGATTGTATGCCTATATTGCCCTGGTTTAAATAATACTGGCTTGCTTCATAGCATTGATAACGGCGTCTTCCGATTTCTCTGTTAGCCAGGTTAGCGGAAGTCTGATACCTGCCTGTATCAATCCCATCTTGTGTAATGCCCACTTGGCAGGAATTGGATTTGATTCAATAAACAAATGATTATGTAAACCAGCCAAAGTCTCGTCAATTTTAGTTGCAGCTTCACGATCCCCCTTTTTAGCCAAGTCACATAGTTCATGCATTGCCCGGGGGGCTACATTCGCTGTCACAGAAATCACGCCATCCCCCCCTTGTAATATAAATTCGTTAGTGGTTGCATCATCGCCACTGACCAACATGAAATCATCGCCACATAACGACCTGATCATGTCAATTCGGGTTAAATCGGCCGTCGCTTCCTTAACACCGATAATATTATCTATCTTCGACAATCTACCGATAGTCTCTGGCAGCATGTCACAGGCCGTACGTCCCGGTACATTGTATAGAATCTGCGGGATATTCACCGCCTCTGCCACTGCCTTGTAATGCAGATATAAACCGTCCTGTGTAGGCTTGTTGTAATAAGGAGTGACCAACAAACATGCATCCGCACCCATGTCTTTTGCGCATCGTGTTAGATGAATGGCTTCCGTTGTTGAATTTGCCCCGGTGCCAGCAATCACAGGGATTCGGCCATTGACAAAGTCCACTACCTGCCGAATCACTTCGCAGTGTTCTTCATTATCCAGGGTTGCGGATTCCCCCGTAGTGCCAACGGCCACAATAGCCTCCGTTTTATTCTCAATATGGAATTCAACCAATCCAGCCAGACTTTCTTTATCCAGCGGAGTCTCCGGAGCATTTCCTTTCTGCATTGGGGTAACAACCGCGACCATACTACCTTGAAACATCGTTTAAGTCCTTCATCTCTCTATCTTCACTATCTTCTAAAAACTCCACTAAAACCATTTTTTCACTAGCGATGCCCTATCTCACAAGCATTCCTATGGGCCACTCAGCGGAAAAGCGGCACAGTATACTACAGCTACACACTGACAATAAATCCGACAAATAACCATCTTTCCCGTTCCCGGGATTTTTTCCGAAAACACAGTCATATAGGCCTTGCAGAGGTGAGAACAAAACCGGACAATGAAGTGTAATCCATTAAAAACCATTGGATGAAATGCTGAATTACATCGTATTAACCGCTCTGGGGAAGAACCACCCTCAAATCATCGAAAAATGCTCAAAAGCGATTAAAGAAAGTGATTGTAACATTGTCGATAGCCGAGTCATCGTTCTGGGACAGGAACTTTCATTATCCATGATGCTCAGTGGTAGCTGGAATGCTGTTGCCAAGCTTGAACACATGCTGCCGTCACTGAAAAAACAATTGAAGATTGATTTCCATTTTCGTCGAACAGACCCACCAGATAAAACCGGCAACGGCATGCCCTACGCCATCGAAATCGTCTCTATGGATCGCATTGGCATCGTGCATGACATCACTGATTTTCTGGTAAATAACGATATTGATATCCAGGATATGTTCACAAACACCTATAAAACGACACACAGTGGTACGCCGATGTTTTCTTTACATGCCACCATCGATATTCCCGCTGATATTTCTATCTCCGTAATTCGCGGTGAATTTAATGATTTTTGTGATCGGCTAAACCTTGATGCGATAATGGAACCCGTGAAATAATCTCAATAGCAAACAACGATAATTTATAATAAACACAAAATGGCGTAGCTTTAATATGGCACTGGCAAAAATTGGTAAAAAAGTTACAGATATAAAATTAGTTGCTACCGGCAATCAAATCCTCCAACTATCCGACTTCAGAGGCAAAAAAATCGTTTTATACTTCTATCCCAAAGACAGCACGCCGGGATGTACACTCGAAGGCCAGGATTTCCGCGACAATAAAAGAAAATTCAGTGCAAGGAATACTATCGTCCTTGGTGTCTCTCGCGATAGCGTTAAATCACACGAGAATTTTAAAAGCAAACAATCTTTTTCTTTTGATCTGTTATCTGACCCTGATGAAAAACTATGCAAGCAATTTAATGTCATCAAGGAAAAGAATATGTATGGCAGAAAAGTCATGGGGATCGAACGCAGTACATTCCTGATAGATGAGAAAGGACTAGTGATCAAAGAGTGGCGTAAGGTAAAAGTAAAGGGGCATGTCGAAGAAATCCTTGAAGAGATAAAACAGAGCACGAAGCCTGCCCTAAGGGGTAAAAATTAAATATTGGCAATCAATAAATATTAGATGAACGTAGAAACACCTAAACGTCTTTTCGTGCTGGACACCAATGTCCTGATGCACGATCCTGGAGCAATTTTCCGATTTCAGGAACACGATCTGTTCATCCCCATGATGGTTTTGGAAGAACTGGATGCCGCAAAAAAAGGCATGTCAGAGGTTGCTCGTAATGTTCGACAAACCAGTCGTTTTCTCGATGAACTGATGACTGAAGCAGATACAGATACTATCGAAAAAGGCCTGCCATTATCTTCATTGTCATCTCACAACGGATATGCCAATCCTCATGGGAAACTTTTTTTACAGACCAGTACCCTGGACTCGCGCCTACCGGAAAATCTACCCGGAAATAATGCGGACAATACAATTCTGGGAACTGCCCTTGCGCTTCAGGAAAAATATCCAGACACAACAATCACCCTGGTATCCAAGGATATCAACCTGCGTATCAAGGCACATATTGTCGGTGTCCACACAGAAGATTATTACAATGACAAGGTGCTGGATGACGTTGATCTGTTGTACACCGGCCTGAACAAATTACCCGATAATTTTTGGGATAGCCATACTGAAAACCTGGACTCATGGCAGGATGGGAAAAAGACTTATTACAAAATTAACGGGAAACCTGTGGAAGAAGATTGTTACCCCTACCAATGTTTATACAGTGAAACCGGTGATAACTTCGAGGCAATGGTCGCCACTGTAGAAGACAATCAGACAACACTGACCCTGGCAACAAACTACCACGGAGGACACAGTTCTGTCTGGGGCATTCATGCCCGTAATCGTGAACAGAACTTTGCACTGAATATGATGATGGACATGGATGTTGATCTGGTCACTCTGTTGGGAGTTGCCGGAACAGGCAAGACACTGCTGGCACTTGCCACAGGGCTTGAACAAGTGATGGAGTTAAAACGTTATCGTGAAATCATCATTACCCGAGTCACCATTCCAGTCGGCGAAGACATTGGTTTTCTGCCCGGCACAGAAGAAGAAAAAATGGCCCCATGGATGGGCGCGCTGCTGGACAATCTTGAGGTGTTGACAGAAACTGAAGAGAGTAATGAGTGGGGACGTGCAGTCACAGAAACTTTATTAAGCAAGCGCATTAAACTACGCTCACTCAATTTCATGCGCGGTCGCACTTTTCAGAATAGATACATCATTGTCGATGAAGCCCAGAACCTGACATCTAAACAAATGAAGACTTTGATCACACGCGTAGGTCCCGGCAGTAAAATGATTTGTTTAGGTAATGTCGGACAAATTGACACGCCTTATATTACTGAAACCACTTCTGGTTTAACTTATGTCATCGATAAGATTAAAACCTGGGAACATAGCGGGCATGTTACTTTGATGAGAGGGGAGAGATCTAGGTTGGCGGATTATGCCAGTGTTAATTTGTAAGTGTTATTAATTTTTATAAAAAAGTAAGCCAAATTTTTACACCAAGTATTTATTAAGTTTTTGTTTCGCCTTTTATCGGCAAGTTACTTTTCTTTAGTCTGTACAAAGAAAAGTACCTCGCCGGTCAAAGGCGAAATCAAGACTCAAGAAGAATAAAGATATCTAACATTGACTGGATACCGGCTCAAGGCCGGTATGACGAGTCCATCTCAAACCTCAACAGTACCTTCGCCCTCAGAAGCTTCCTGCAAATAATCCGCCGTCGTAGGCCAGACATTAATCAATGCCTTGACCAGCGTCGCCAGAGGAATCGCGAAAAATACACCCCAGAACCCCCATAGACCACCAAACACCAAAATAGCCGCGATAATGGCGATCGGATGAAGATTGACGGCATCTGAAAAAAGTACTGGCACCAGAACATTGCCATCCAGAAATTGCAGAATCAGATAACTGATCATTAGCCACATGAAATGACTGTCCAGACCCCATTGAAAATAAGCAACCAATGCTACGGGTAGTGTCACTACAGCAGCACCTATGTATGGAATCAAAACAGAGAAGCCTACTGTTAATGCCAGCAAGGAAGCATAATTTAAATCCATTAATCTAAACAGGATGAAAGATACTGCAAAAATGATAAGTATTTCATTTGATTTTCCACGAATGTAATTACCAATCTGTGCATCCATCTCGTGCCAGATTTCTGTAATAAGTGGTCGATCCGTTGGCAGGAAGCGGATTAGCCAGGAAAGAATGGTTTCCTTGTCTTTCAGGAAAAAGAAGATCATTACAGGCACAAGGATGAGATAAACCAATACAGTGATAATGGCAGGAATTGATGCCAGGGATACCGAGAGTACATTCTGGCCAAGATCACTGACACCACTTTTGATGGCAAGAATAACTTCCCAGACCGCATCTTCAGAAATAATTTCCGGATATTGTTGTGGAAGCTTTAGCAACAGCTCCTGACCATTGGCTATCATGTAAGGAACTTCTTGAAAGAACTGACTTAACTGCCTTGATAAGATAGGCAACAAACCAATCAACAGGAATCCCAGGAAGGTCATAAACAGAATAAAGACGATATATACTGCCAGCGACCTTGAGGCATGAATCTTTTGGGTTTTTTGTACCGGCCATTCAAGCATATAGGCAATGATGATGGCTGCAATTAATGGCGCCAGCATTTTCCCCATGGTGAATACAATCGCAAAACCAAGTACCAACAAGACGACTAATAAAGCCGCCTGTGGATCAGTAAAGTATCGGCGATACCAAGAGTTTAGATATTCAAACATTTAACTTTAACCATTACCGTGTAATCATCGCTAATATTATCTTGATCGCTATACCCTGTATATTAATATCAATGGATCAACACTATATTCTCTAAATCAGTCCAAGCAATGAATACACCTTTAAATAAAACAGATTACAAGAATCTGGCTGAAAGCATAAAAGATTGGGGGCTTGAGCTTGGCTTTCAACAAGTAGGGATCACAGATACCGATTTGGCCGAGGATGAAAAATATTTATTAAAGTGGTTGGATCAAGCCATGCATGGTGAAATGGATTATATGCAGCGGCATGGCAGAAAACGTACACGCCCTGCCGATCTCATTCCTGGGACCATCAGAATTATCTCTGTCAGAATGGATTACATGCCTGATGAGGGAGAGGATCCGGAGGCCACACTAAATAATTCTCAACAGGCTTATGTTTCACGTTACGCTACCGGGCGTGACTATCACAAAATTATTCGCAACCGACTACAAAAACTGGCAGAAAAAATTACAATTATAACGGGCGAATATGATTATCGTACCTTTACTGATAGTGCCCCCGTACTGGAGAAGGCAATCGCCCGGAATTCAGGGCTGGGCTGGATAGGCAAACATACTAATTTGATTAATCCTGCGGCGGGTTCGTGGTTTTTCCTTGGAGAAATCTATACAGATTTACCTTTACCAGTCGATGAGCCATTTGTAACAGATCATTGTGGCTCATGCACAGCTTGCATCGATGTCTGTCCCACGCAGGCCATTATCGAACCCTATAAACTCGATGCCAGACGCTGTATCTCCTATTTGACGATTGAATTACGTGAATCAATCCCGGAAGAATTCAGAAAGAAACTTGGCAACCGGATCTATGGTTGTGATGATTGTCAGCTGGTTTGTCCCTGGAATAAATTTACACACCATACACCCGAGAAAGATTTTATGATCAGAAACAATCTGGACTCCTCCACACTGATCGATTTGTTTAACTGGACAGAAGAAGATTTTATGAAAAAAACAGAAGGTTCTGCGATTCGCCGTATCGGATATGAAACATGGTTGAGAAATATCGCTGTAGCCCTGGGCAATCTCCTGGCTAATCTTGTGGACAATCTGACAAAAGATATGCCTGCTGGTATCAAAATATCCCAGGAAAATACCTATGAAGAAGTCATTAACGTACTTGAGGAAAAAAAATCTCACCCGTCTACAATCGTCAGAGAGCATGTTGAGTGGGCGCTTCAACAACGTACTTAGTTTCAATTAATATTCAGATTTAAAGTGTTTCTTTTTTACTCGCACAATCAATACACAGTGGCGATGCCGGATCCAGTTTCAACCTTGGTTCCGAAATTTTTTCATCACACTCAAGACAGTAACCATATATTTCTTGTTCAATTCTTTTCAATGCCGCTTCAATTTTTAGCAACTCATTCTGTCTACGCTGATTTGCTGCGATAGCCATCGCCTGCCCTTGCATAGCATCCATACGGGAAACCCTGCCAACACTGGCCTGGTCTAGTTCAACAATTTGCGCCGCTTCCTTACCGGCTTCTTCTTCATCTATTAAAGATGATTTTTTCTCTAGCAATAGTGATTTAAATAATTCGACTTCCATTCTTGATCTCTCCTCCATCACAATAAAAACAGCTTATCACACTGCTTCCAGGCAACCTTCCCTGAGTCTGAATACCTGATCAGACAATGCCTGCGCCTGTGATTGATTGTGCGTGGTAAATATGATCGTTTTATTATGCTTATCTCTTAATTGTTTTATCAAACTCTCAAACTCTTCAACAAAGTCACTATCAAGATAGGTAAACGGTTCATCGAATAGTATCACTTTAGGGTCAAGGACGAGTGCTCTACCTATAGCTACTTTTTGTGATTCCCCCCCGGATAATGATTTGACGGAACGATCGGCCAGGCTTTCTATCTTGAGTAAGCGAAGCATATATCTTACCTTGGCCTCTCTTTCTACAGAGTCAACGCCTCGAAACTTGAGGCCGAGTTCGATATTCCTGATGACACTGCCTTTGAGCAAGTAAGGATTCTGCTGAACCAGACCAATCGATCTTATCAATGGACCCAGTTTGTTTTTATTCACCTTTTCACCGGCAAACTCAATTTCACCCGGTTCCGCTATCAATATAAATGACAATAATCCCAGCAACGTACTTTTACCTGCACCATTTTCACCAATCAGTGCCGTTATTTTTCCTTGCTCGAAATGTTGTTGTTCTATATCCAGAATTGTTTTATTAGCATAACTAAATTTTATGTTATTCAACTGATATTGTTTTCTCATAACTTCAATTCCTGAAATTGTTGCAAAACAATATTCACTGCAAGTGCTACCAGCAACAGCATCATGCCGATTGCCAGTGCAAATTCAAATTCACCTTTACTGGTTTCAAGTGCGATTGCTGTGGTCATGGTTCGGGTAAAACCTGCGATATTTCCACCTAACATCATGGCGACACCCACTTCACCAATCGCTCTGCCAAATCCGGCAACAATCGCTGCCATTAAAGCAAACCTGACTTCGTTGATGTAAATCAGCCCTTGTTGGTACACATTAGCGCCTAATGATAAACAGGTTAACCTCAATCTTGGATCTGCCCCGTTTACTGCTGCAATAGATAAATTCCATATAATTGGAATAATTAAAATCGATTGACCCATTACCATCGCTGCGGGGGTATATAACAATCCAAACTCACCCAGGACACCCTGACGATTCAGCAAACCATATAACAAGAGTCCAACGATAACCGTTGGTAGCGCCATCAATGTATTTAATATGCTCAATAAAAAACCACGGCCGGGAAATAATTTTAATGCGACGAGAATCCCCAGTGGCACCGCAATGATCGATGCAATAAACACAGCGGCTAGTGAGATTCTTAAAGAGGTCCAAACGACCAGGAAAAGGTTCTTATCAAAGTGAAATATAAGACTGAATGACTTATCTATCGCATCAACAAAAAAGCTGCGTTTTATTTTATCTTTGGAAACCATTCGTTTTTCGGTCACCACTTCCACTACTGGGTGAAACAATTGTTGCTGATTAACCTGATATGCCTCTATCAAGCCTTGAGTTTCTTCCCCCGTGATAAATTCGATATATTGACTGGCACCTGTGTCGTTGATGTGCGAATGTTTTTCCGGATTTATTGCAATGACATGATATGGATTATGCAGAATCGCTTCACCTTCGTAGATCACATTCATATTCAGCTTATCCTGCATGGCCAGAAACGTTCCTCTGTCACTTAATGTATATGCGCGTAGCTCATTAGCGAGTAACAGGGTAGCGCCCATGCCCTGGCCTGATGAATGGTAATTGTCTCCGTATTCATGAATATTTGCCGACTGCCATAGCTTCTGTTCTTTTTTATGTGTACCGGATTCGTCGCCCCGTGAAACAAACGCTGCTTTACGTTTTTTGATCAGAGTGAAGGCTTCTTTAACCGAAGTCGCGTCTTTTATTCGCAATGGATCATCGATTGGCCCCAGTAAAACATACTCATTATGCATCACCGCAGTACGGTGAATACCGTCACCCGCGTCAATAAAGTTTTTTTCCGCTTCCGGGGCATGAACCAGGATCACATCTACATCGCCATTAGCCCCCAAACGAAACGCCTGGCCGGAACCAACTACCACCACATCCAGTTTTACATTATATTTTTCTTCAAACACCGGATTTAATCGCGACATCAGGCCTGAATTTTCTGTGGTGGTAGTAATGGCGAGACGTAAACGATCTTCATTCGCCGCAACAGGGAACGCAGCAATAAAAGCCAGAAGTAAAAGAGCTAAGGTTATTTTTATGTTAAGCATGACTAATAAGTCTTACTTGAATATTTATTCAATCACATCCGGTTTAAACAATAATTCACCACCTTTCTTGAATTCCCTGATAATTTTCTGGCCGACATCACCACGAATGAAATCGACATATTTTTGGGCCCATCCGGTGTTCACATGAGGATGCTTTTCGGGATTCACAATAATTACGTGATAGGGATTAAACAATTCAGGATCTCCTTCGAATACAGGTATTAACTCAATCTTGTCTTTATGAGCAAGATATGTCCCCCTGTCAGATAGCGTGTAGGCGTGCTTGTCATTAGCTATCTGTATAACAGCGCCCATTCCTTGCCCTGCAGCCATATACCAGTTACCTTCCGGACTTATCCCCGCAGCACGCCAAAGCGACATTTCCTTTTTATGCGTGCCCGAATCATCACCCCTGGATACAAAATAACTACCGGAGGCTGATATTTTTTGCAGCGCTTGATTTAATGTTGTTGCATCACCAAGACCAGCAGGGTCATTCTGCGGACCCAGAATGACAAAATCATTGTGCATTACCGGTAATCTCTCAACACCATAACCTTTTTCAACAAAGCTGATCTCGGCAGCAGGGGCATGCACCATCACCACATCGACATCACCATTTTCACCAAGACGTAATGCCTTGCCCGTACCCACCGCAATTACGTCGACATAGATTTCATATTGCTTTTCAAACAGCGGATGTAGCACGGCAAGTAAGCCAGAATTATCGGTACTGGTTGTTGTGGCCAGTCGTAGTCGCTCCTGAGCATTCAATAAGCCTGGGAAACAACTATTCACTATAAGGAATAAGTAGATTAACTTCTTCATGATGTGCCCGCTCCGATATCCATAATATTTATTTAGAATTCAACCTGGGTTCTTAGCTGAAATGACTCAGGTTCATCACCGTCATTTGCACCACCCTCCACATCCAGCACATTGACATAATTTGCGATAAATCGAATATTCGGTGTCGCATACCAGTTCAAGCCAACAGTAAAGTTATCTTCTTCACCCCCCGTGATATCTTCATCGGTAAGATCAAGACTGCTAAAACGTAATGCGAGTTGCCACGCACCGATACCACCTTTGCCAATAATTCCTTTAGGTGTCACACGACTGAAACTACCCCATGATGCTTTATAGTTCATGGATTCTCCCGTCAGGAACCATCCACCTTCGACATAGAAACCACTGAAATCCAGGTCTTGATTCGCACTGATCTCACGATCTACCGTTGTATAGTAATATTCGCTTTGCATATGAAATGGGCCGTAGACAAATGCAGCTTCACCAACAAATCGGGCATAAGAATCTGCATCAAAGATCCCTGTATTTACTAAACGCGTATTTGTCTGGTGTGATTCAGGGCGTAGGCGAAAGCGCAAAATATCTCTTGAACCCGTAGAACCATATGCCGCGCTTGCCCCCAAATGTAATACGCGGTTATTCTCATAAAGAGGCGCATAAGTAAAACGGCCAGATGCACCGAAACCTTCATCATTATCAACATCAGCTCCATTAACTCCATCACCAAATATACCAACTGCGCCACTCCAGTTTTCACCATTTTGACTAACTTGCAAACCAAGATTACGGCCTCTCGAAAAAACTATCGGTAGTCCTCTTTCTGCAAATAACACATATTTCGAACTGGTCATGTTTTGTAAACTGAATGGCTCTTTGGTATGACCTATACGAATTTTAAAACTCTCGAACCCTTTATAATCCAGATATGCATCTCGTATTCCATCTATGCCGGCACCACTATCACTAAAGTCATATTGCAACTTATATCCCCATGCCTCGCCGAGGTTCCCTTGTGCAAATAATCGAGCCCGACGAATTTCTGTACCGTCACTATGTCCCGCAATATCCTCACTATATGTTGTAGCATCAACCTGAATACGTCCGCCAACCTTTAAACTGTTCTCTGATTTTGCTACCTCTCTCTTCTGCTGATCTTTTTTTGCAAGTTCAATTTCTTCCTTAACTGCCCTGGCTGCTGCCTTGTCTGCTACCTGGTCTATTGATTGGCTGACTTCTTCCCGCGTAATTTCCTGCACAACCTTCTTTTCATTTTCTACCTCGGATTGAGCAACATTTTTGACTAGCTCGTAAGTTTGCTCATCAATAACACCATTTTCCTGAAGGGCTTTTAATAACTCCATCAATGCCTGATTTTCAGCTTGAACAGGAGAGATGACACATAAAGACAGAATGGCCAATAAATTGAGAATAATTGTTTGTTTTTTTATCTTCTTTCCCATATATATATTATGTTTTTATTTACATATTTATGAACAATATCATTGTATAATATAGGTATTTAGAAAATATTAAATAGGTATTTATTTGCATATATCATTTGGACTAAGCTGGTTTTACGGTGAAAATAATCGGCAAACCATTGACGAAGCATTGCTCCGCTTGCTGGAGGCTATAAAGGAAAAGGGGTCGCTAAGACGTGCAGCTGAGGAAACCAGACTATCTTACAGACACGCCTGGGGATTGCTTAAAAAATGGGAGATCGAGTTTGATAGTCCATTGGCTAGGCTACAACGGGGCCGTAATCATGGCGCTAACCTGACTCCTTTGGGAGCAAAACTGGTTCAAGCTCACCTGTCACTATCGAAAAAATTCCAGTCTGAGTACCAAACCATTGGCGAGGAGATCAGTCTGTCTTTGCAGGAAGAAATAAAATCGGATAAAGGGTATACGTTAAAAATCAGTGCCAGCCATGGCATGGCAATTAATTTTCTGAATCAGTTATTACAGAATAATAATATAAAAACCGGGTTTGATACCCATGGCAGCATTGAAAGCCTGCGTTTACTCAATCAATACAGTTACGATGTTGCTGGTTTTCATTATCCCCTGGGTGATTTTAGCGCAACACTCGCGCCTGTCTATCGCCAATATCTCAATCCTGATAAACATGAACTCTTACTTGTTGCCACCCGTGAACAAGGGATTATTACCGATAAAAGCAACAGCGCTAACATTACAACGTTGGAAGACTTAAGCGGATCCGCGGTTAAATTTATTAACCGACAACACGATTCAGGCACAAGAATAATCCTCGATCAACTTCTAACCGCATCAAATCTAAATGCAAAAGAGATTGATGGTTATGGTAATGAAGAATTTACCCATGTCGCTGTCGCAGCAATGATCGCATCAGGTGCAGCAAATACCGGCTTTGGAATCAAGGCCGCCGCTAGTCAGTTTGATCTGACTTTTATCCCGGTAATAAAAGAAGCCTATATATTGGCAGTTAATAAACAGACGCCGACGAACATAAAATCATTATTACGCAAGCTTCTCTCTTCAGTAGAATTTAAAACAAAGGTTAATACCTATCCTGGCTACGATGCAAAGAATGCAGGCAAGAAATTAAATCTTGAAAGAATACTCACAAATCAAACTTTTGATCTTTAGTATTTCACATTAAATTTTCTGTAGACATCAGCAAGCAACCACACAGGGCCTATTAATAGAAACTGTATGTCTTTGAAAAATGAAGGCCGTTTACCTTCGATGTGATGACCATAAAACTGACCAATCCAGGCAACGATAAAAACAGCACAGGCGATCTGCCATAACGGTAGCGGAAAGCCATCTATCCATTGCAAAATCATAATCATTAATAGTGAATTAAACAGCATGCCTAGTGCCAACTGCCAGGATATAAAAAAATAATAGACAACTGACAGTATTATCAGGGCAGTTGCCCAGTTAATAAGAGGTGACACTTTAACAGGGAACGGTAATGACCAAAGTATTCCAAGCAAGCTGATCATAATTGCGGGTACACAAACCCAGTGAATTTTCTTGTTCGTCTTGTGCTGATGACTTTCGCTATACGCATTCAGCAAAGCATCAACATTTCTCACCACCTCTTCGCCTGAGTTTATTGCTCTGCTCCTTTAAGTAGCCTCTACTTTAAATGTCGTGCCATCTACAGCGACAACACGGACAGTTACGCCCATCTCCATATCAATACCGGTGACTTTCCATGTTGAATCATCCACCTTTGTCTTGCCCACTCCATTGACAATGGCTTCTGTCAGGATAACCGTTCGACCAATATATTGCTCACCTCTGCGATTTAATGCGGGTTCATCTGTGACGATTGGATTTTTCTTTTGATGAGTTTTATATATCACCACAGTGATGACCGATAACACTGCAAAAATTAAAATCTGAGTCAAAAATGGCATTTCGGTAAAGATAAACATCGCGCCGCCCACTGCCGCAGCTGAAATTCCCATCCATAGAAAATAGGCACCAGGCATAAGTATTTCCAGGATAATCAATGCAACCGCCAGGATAAGCCAATGCCAATATATAATATCGTTAATCCATTCCATCTGAACTACCCTCTATTAGAGCCATCATCATTTGTCGCCCTGGAAGATGATTCCTGTCCAAATGTTTCCCTGGCAATCTCGGTAATACCTGCAAGCGCACCGATCACATTGCTGGCTTCCAGTGGCATCAAGATCACTTTTTGATTTGGCGCAGCAGCGATATCTTTCAGTGCCTCAATATATTTATTTGCAACGAAGTAATTGATCGCCTGAATATTACCAGAGGCGATGGCATTGGAAACATCGGTGGTTGCCTTGGCTTCTGCTGCTGCCTGTCTCTCCCTGGCTTCCGCATCACGATAGGCTGATTCCTTACGACCTTCTGCTTCAAGGATGGCTGCTCTCTTTTCACCATCTGCTTTGAGAATTTCAGCTTGTTTGAAACCTTCTGCCTCAAGAATGTTCGCGCGTTTGTCTCGCTCTGCCTTCATTTGTCTGGCCATGGATTCGACCAAGTCTTGCGGTGGTGTAATATCCTTGATCTCAATACGCGTGACTTTCACACCCCAGGGTCCTGTGGCTTCATCGACAACAGAGAGTAATTGTGCGTTGATGGTATCTCTTTTTGATAACAACTCATCCAGATCCATCGAACCCATCACTGTACGAATATTGGTCGTGGTCAGATTCATTATCGCTCTGGTCAAATCATTCACTTCATAAGCCGCCTTCGCCGCATTCAGTACCTGGAAGAAGACCACGCCATCTACTCTGACCATGGCATTATCTTTGGTGATCACTTCCTGGGATGGTACCTCCATCACGGATTCCATCATGTTCATCCTGGCACCGATTGCATCGAAATAAGGCACAATAAAGTGCAGTCCCGGGCGTAGTGTTCTTCGATATTCTCCGAAACGCTCTACTGTGTATTCGTAACCCTGGTTAACTGTATTGACCGCTTTGAAAAAGCCGATAAATATCAGTCCCAGAAAGATAAAAGTAAAAATTGTTCCTCCATCCATAATGTTTCTCCTTCAATTACCCGTATTAATAATTTTATTATTTAATAAATCTGATACTAAGAGGATATCGATAACATACCCCTTCATTTGCCTTGATTGAGGCTATGATGACAACAATGAATTGAAAGATTATTACGACGAAAATGAGTACAAAGCCAATGAGCACAAACATCAACAGTGCTGACACAATCGTTGCAAGCATCATGGTGATCTGAAAATTCAGGGATTCTTTTCCCTGATCCTCAACAAAAGGCATCTCGTCTCTTTTAATCATCCAGATGACAAGCGGGCCAATAATACTTGCGAATGGGATAATTAAACCTAAAAAAACTACCAAGTGACAAAACATCCCCCAGGTACGTTCTTCTTTATCCGGAACGTGAACGGTATCAACTTCCTGATTCATTGCCCCTCCCCCCCTCTACTGTCAGAGCAGCTTATTACCAATCTATCTTGTCCATCAGTCTATTGTTTTTCATTAGAAATTTCAGTCGAAATTTCAGGAATTTCACTGGATTCGCCAATGACTTCAGTAATTTGTTGCAACCACTGTTGAATTTGCTCTGCCAACGCCTTTTCGGCGCCTAAATAATTATGTCCTGCCTGCTGCAATTCTATCTGTTGAAATGAATTATGGCCGTTTTTACTTGCTGCCAGACGACGGTCGTCAATCCCGCGCCTGACATCTGCTAAATCTTCTTCACCATATATATCAAGTATGGGAATATTTATCCCACCAATCGATTTAAATACATCCAGTTTCGGTTTGATAAACTTTTGAGACAACACACTCACAGACACGAAGGCCGCGACATTTTCAGGCTGGTCGCTTGCCAGATAACTTGCTGACTGTGCCGCCCCAAAGCTGTAACCCAGTAGAATAATTGGATCCATCTCCCAGGCATGCAGATAATCAACCGCAGCTTGTATCCGACGATTTGCAGTTTTCAGCGTCTTACCATATTCGGCAACGGACTCTTCCGGTGACAGGATTGGCATCTGTATTGAAAGTGTTGACCAGCCAGATTTTGTTAGTCGCGTTCGCAGTGGCGAAATCACATCTGGCCAGTCTGGATGTGCGCCCATGCCATGCACCAGGATCACAACACCACTCGTTTCGTTTACTGCGTCGTCTCTGGCGCTTTTATATAATCCAATAAACCGAGTCCCTGATGCCTTTAAGCTGACAATTTCGTCAGCATCTGCGATCCGTACTAATTTTTGTGCAATTTCCTGCTCCCGGTTCAGTTGCTGAATGTCCTTCGCTGCAACTTGACCATTGAACATGAAACCCAGCAGAAAAATGACGATAAAAAGATCGGCCCGTATCATGCCCTTAGTCTAATGGATTCGTACCCTGAATTCCTGGCCTGAGCGCTTGGCTCCAGTGGCTATCATTGGCATGATCGGGTAGAGTTGCGGCCTTTAAAAGCCTGTACTACAACAGATGTAACTAATTATGACTGATTTCATCATTGCACCCTCAATATTGTCGGCAGATATGGCCCGCCTGGGCGATGACACAGCCAAGGTTCTGGCGGCAGGCGCAGATTTTGTCCATGTTGATGTGATGGATAATCACTATGTTCCAAACCTGACTTTCGGCCCGGTGATTGTAGAAGCTTTGCGTGATTACGGCATTGAGGCACCACTTGATGTGCACTTGATGATCAAACCGGTTGACCGAATCATCCCTGATTTTGCCAAATCTGGTGCCAACTATATCACATTCCACCCGGAAGCCAGCGAACACGTGGACAGAAGCTTGCAACTGATCCACGACAATGGCTGTAAGTCTGGCCTCGTATTTAACCCGGCGACACCACTGGATATTCTAAGCAACGTGATTGACAAGGTTGATATGGTGCTTCTCATGTCCGTTAACCCTGGGTTTGGTGGACAATCATTTATTCCGTCGGTCCTGGATAAACTGAAACAGGCGCGTCAAATCATCGATGACAGTGATTACGATATTCGTCTCGAAATAGATGGTGGCGTTAAGGTAGATAATATTCGTGAGATTGCTGAAGCCGGAGCTGATACCTTCGTCGCAGGCTCTGCCATCTTTGGCAGTGACGATTATCAGGCAACCATTAATGCCATGCGTACTGAGCTGGCCACTTCGCAAGCCTGAGCTGTCCCCTATCCCATGTTTTTAAATCAACCTGAAATGGTCGTGCTGGATTTGGATGGAACATTGGTCGATACCGTTCCCGATCTTGCTTATTGTCTGGACAGCATGCTGCAAAATCTGGGGATGCCTGAAGCCGGGGAAATGAAAACCAGAGAATGGGTCGGCAATGGCATTGAACGACTGGTGAAACGTGCCCTAAGTAATAATTTTGTGCCGAATGATTTCGATAAAGAACCATTAGCATCACTTTTTGCTAAAGCCTTACCCTTATTCATCAGCGAATATAAGCAAAATGCCTGTAAACATAGTCGCTTATACGATGGTGTAAAAGAAGGCCTGGATTATCTGATAAGCAATCAATTCAAACTCGCCTGTGTCACTAACAAACACAGCCAGTTCACACAGACAATACTTGAAACCCTGGGTATTCAAAATGCATTTGGCATCGTCATTAGTGGAGACACATTGCCAAAGAAAAAACCTGATCCCCTGCCACTACTGCATGCCGCTAAATTTTTTGGCGTCAGTGCCTCGCAAGCTTTAATGGTGGGTGATTCAATCAATGATGTCAGTGCCGCACGTGCTGCTGGATTTCAGGTTTTATGTGTCAGCTATGGGTATAATCTGGGTCAGGACATTCGCCTTAACAACCCGGATCTTGTCGTTGACTCGTTGGCGGCGTTTCCAGACGTCTTTCAGGTAGCAGCTTAGATGACACCGGAACAATACAAACAACTTGCCGAAGGCAATTACAACCGAATTCCACTGATGCGAGAAGTACTCGCAGATATGGACACACCGCTGAGTGCCTACAAAAAACTGGCTGACGAACCCTACACCTACTTGCTTGAATCGGTACATGGCGGAGAAAAATGGGGTCGTTATTCCATTATTGGTCTGGGTTCCAGCACGATTCTCCGTGTTTCCGGTCATCAACTAACCATCGAAGAAAATGGAAAAATTATCAGGGAGGAAACAGTCGAGGATCCGTTGCAAGCAGTGGAACAATATCAACAGGAATTCCGTGTTCCTGAGATAGTTGGAATGCCAAGATTTTCCGGTGGCATGGTAGGTTACTTTGCTTATGACTGCGTCCGCTATATTGAAACGCGTCTGGATATTTCTGATAAGGACGATCCACTCAATTGTCCGGATATTTTGCTAATGGTTTCAGAACAACTGATCGTGTTCGATAATCTGAGCGGCAAACTTTACCTTATTGTCCATGCAAACCCGGAACAGAGCGATGCCTATGAAAAAGCCCAACAACAGCTTGATGAACTTGCCAAAAAACTAACTGTAGCCATAAATGATACGCCTAATGGAAATACAAGAAACGTTGAGGAGAAAGATTTTATCTCCGGGTTCACGCAAGAAAAATTTCAACAGGGTGTTGATCGAATAAAAGATTACATTGTTGAAGGAGATGCCATGCAGGTTGTACTTTCGCAACGCCTGTCGATTCCATTTAACGCGCCACCGATAGACCTCTATCGTGCCTTACGTTGTTTAAATCCATCACCTTATATGTTTTACCTGAATTTAAAGGATTTTCATATTGTCGGTTCTTCACCGGAAATACTGGTACGCCTGGAAGATAATGAAATCACGGTTCGACCGATCGCAGGCACCCGTCCTCGAGGGGCTGATGCAGAAGAAGACCTGGCACTGGAAGAAGAGTTACTGGCTGATCCAAAGGAACTGGCGGAACATTTAATGTTGATCGATCTGGGTCGTAACGACACGGGTCGTGTCGCTGAGATGGGCAGCGTCAAGGTCACAGATAAAATGATCGTTGAACGTTATTCCCATGTGATGCATATCGTTTCCAATGTGGTTGGTACACTCAAAAGCGGACAAACTGCCATTGATGTTTTCAGGGCGACTTTCCCGGCTGGAACTGTCTCAGGAGCACCTAAAATAAGGGCAATGGAAATCATTGACGAATTGGAGCCTGTTAAACGTGGCGTTTATGCCGGTGCCGTGGGCTACCTTTCATGGAATGGTAATATGGACACAGCCATTGCCATCCGCACGGCAGTAATTAAAGGTGATACCTTGCACATTCAGGCGGGCGCAGGCATCGTGGCAGATTCCGTGCCTGAGAATGAATGGAAGGAAACAATGAATAAAGGCCGTGCCATTTTCAGGGCCGTTACCATGGCTGAAAAAGGTTTAAATTAAGGATACCGCTATTAATTATGTTATTGATGATAGACAACTACGATTCTTTTACCTACAACCTGGTTCAATACTTTGGTGAGCTGGGCGAAGAAATACTCATCTATCGCAATGACAAAATAAGCATTCCTGAGATTGAAGCACTGTCACCTGAACGAATCGTTATTTCACCAGGTCCGTGCACACCTAACGAAGCAGGTATCTCACTCGAGTTAGTAGAACACTTCAAAGGTAAACTGCCGTTACTGGGTGTTTGTCTTGGTCACCAGAGTATCGGCCAGGCCTTTGGCGGAAGAATTGTACATGCAAAGGAAATCATGCACGGTAAAACTTCTGAAGTTCACCATAATAATCATGATGTGTTTGCCGGTCTTGATAATCCATTCACCGCGACACGTTATCACTCACTGGTCGTTGAACAGGAAACCTTACCTGATTGTTTTGAAGTCACTGCATGGACACAAACAGAGCAAGGTGAAGTGGACGAAATCATGGGCGTAAGGCACAAAGAATATGCCATATCAGGCGTACAATTTCATCCGGAATCCATTTTGACTTCCTATGGACATGAGCTCTTGAATAATTTTCTGAAAATTGCGTAGCACCAATACTAATTAGAACGGTTAATTAATGGACATCCAAAACGCAATACAATCCGTCATCGATAAAAAACATCTCAACAATGATGAGATGCGCAGTGTCATGCAAAACATCATGACTGGAGAATGCACAGATGCTCAAATTGCAGGTTTTCTGGTCGGGCTAAGAAGTAAAGGCGAGACGATTGAAGAAATCACTGCTGCCGCACAAATCATGCGACAACTCGCCAGTCGCGTTCACATCAATCGGGAAAATCTGATTGATACTTGTGGAACCGGTGGAGATGGATCCAGCACATTTAATATTTCCACAACAGCAGCCTTTGTGGTTGCGGCGGCTGGTGGAAATGTTGCAAAACATGGTAATCGCTCTGTCTCAAGCAAATCAGGCAGTGCAGATGTGCTGGAAGCTGCAGGTGTAAAATTTGATCTTACACCCGAACAAGTTGCGCAGTGCGTCGAAAAACTTGGCATAGGCTTTATGTTTGCGCCTATGCATCATAGTGCGATGAAATACGCAATCGGTCCACGTCGTGAACTTGGTGTACGTACTTTATTTAATGTTCTGGGACCTTTAACCAACCCCGCCGGGGCAAAACGTCAGGTGATGGGTGTGTTTAATCATGACTGGCTGGAGACATTAGCAAATGTTCTGAAAAATCTCGGTAGCGAACAAGTGATGATTGTACATTCCCATGACGGCATGGATGAAATCAGTATTTCGGCGCCTACCAACATTGCCGAGTTGAAAAATGGCGAAATCAATACTTATAAAATAGAGCCGGAACAGTTCAAACTACAACGAGCCGATATCAGCACACTGGCTGTCGAAAGTGTCGATGAGAGTCTACAGGTGATGTATGCCGTACTGGACAATCAGAGTGGCCCAACTCTGGATATCGTTTTGTTAAATGCGGGTGCTGCGATTTATACCGCTGGCATCGAAGACTCGTTGGCAGCAGGTATTGAGTCTGCAAAACATGTTATTGAAAACGGTTCGGCCAGATCCAAACTTGATGAACTGGCAAAGCTCACACAATCATTTTAGGCTCAATCTTTCTCAAAACATTTAAACCATGGCACAAAACACCCCTGATATTCTACAGAAAATTCTGGCACGTAAGTCTGAAGAAATCAGCGAACGTAAACCAAAAATGCCGCAACAGGAATTAAAACACAGAGCCGATGATTGTCCCCCGACTCGTGGTTTCAGCGTTGCAATCGAGAAGGCTGTTAGTGCAGGCAAAACCGCTGTCATTGCGGAAATTAAAAAAGCTTCTCCGAGCAAGGGGGTTATTTGTGAAAATTTTGATCCTGAATTTATTGCCCGGTCTTATGAGGATGCAGGTGCAAGTTGCCTTTCAGTTCTGACTGATGTGGATTTTTTTCAAGGCTCAGATGCGTATATGCAAAGTGCACGAGCAGCCTGTACATTGCCGGTATTGCGAAAAGACTTCATGATTGATCCGTACCAGATTTATGAGTCCAGAGTTTTAGGTGCCGATTGTATTCTCATCATCGTCTCTGCCTTGTCCGATATGCAAATGCAGGAGTTGGTTGGCACCGCACAGGAAATTGGGCTGGATATCCTTGTCGAAGTACATAATCGTGAAGAGCTTGAGCGTGGCTTAATGTTACGCACACCGCTAATCGGCATTAACAATCGCAACTTACATACATTTGAAACCGATATTGAAACGACTATCGGTTTATTACCTGATGTTTTTCATGATCGTACAGTGATTACTGAAAGTGGTATTCATAGCATAGAACAAGTTAAAACGATGCGTAAACATGGTGTTAATGGTTTCCTTGTTGGCGAAGCTTTTATGAGTGCAGAAGATCCGGGTAAAAAACTCCAAGAGTTATTTAACCTATAGTTATTAACTATTAGTTCCACCTTATATATTCCATCTGAGAAAAATCATGACAAAACTTAGTTATACCTTATTGATACTCACCGCCTTTGTCCTTAGTGCTTGTTCAGAAGAAGCTCAACCACCACAGGACGCTACAAATGACACTGCGTCATCTGAAAAAGTAGCTAGTGATAAGTCTCAAAAGATTGGGGCTGAACTTGAACTGGCCTGGGAAACGACAGGCTTTAATAATCCCGAATCAGTAATTTATCATGAACCAAGCGATACCTTATTTGTTTCCAATGTTAATGGTTCACCCGTCGAAAAAGATGGCAATGGTTATATCTCGAAGGTCTTACTTGATGGCACAATGCTAAGCAGAAAGTGGATCATTGGTTTAAATGCACCGAAAGGACTTGCGATTTATAACAACACCCTTTATGTCTCCGATATAGATACATTGCTTACGATAAATATTCTATCTGGCACTATCATCAATACATATAAAGTGGATGATGCAAAATTTCTTAATGATGTTGCTGCAAATAAAGAGGGTGAAATCTTCGTCTCTGATATGTTGCTTAATCGTATTCATCGTTTAGACAATGATGAATTCAACATATGGCTTGAAAGCCCTGAACTTGAGAACCCTAACGGTCTACATACAGAAGATAATAACCTGATTCTCGGTGCATGGGGTGTGATGACCGATGGTTTTGCCACAGAAATCCCTGGCCATTTAAAATCTATTTCTCTTAAAGATAAATCCATTACCAGCCTTGGTGGTTCCCCCATCGGCAATCTGGATGGTGTGGAGAGTGATGGTAAAGATGGCTATTACGTCACTGACTGGATGACAGGGAAATTATTCCAAATCAATTCCAATGGCGAAGCGACACTTTTGCTGGAACTGGAACAAGGCATGGCTGATCATGAAGTGATTCTTGAACATAACTTAATACTGATACCCATGATGAAAAACGACAAGTTGTTAGCTTACAAAATCAAATAATGGCTGAAAGACTATATTACGCAGGAATTAATTCAGGGAATCAATAAAGTATGGCTGATTGAATTAATTGTCGATTAACAAAATCAGGGGGTTGCTATTCATCCTTCTGCCCTCTATTGCTTGCCGTATGTTTTAAATTTCTCTAGATTTATTTTCATCTCGTCACCATCCAGCAATACAACTTCTCCAAGCTGCTTACTGATATAGTATTGTTTGGCGATGTTCTCAATTTCTTCGGCGAGTTTATAAGCTGAATCAATACTCTCGCCAAGTGCAATCATGCCATGGTTTGCCAGCAAACATGCATTCCTTCCCTGGAGTGCCTTGACTGCATTTTGTGACAGTGCATCCGTGCCAAAAGTTGCGTATTCCGCGCAATGGATTGAATCTCCTCCCGCTTTTGCCACCATATAATGGAACGCAGGAATGTCCTGTCGTGTGCAAGCTATCCCTGTTGCATAATCGGAATGCACATGGACAATCGCACTAACTTCCTCACGAGCAAGATAGATATCCTGATGGAAATGCCATTCGCTGGATGGTTTCAGATCACTATGTACCACATTGCCTTGCAGATCCATTTCAACGATGTCTGCTTCCTTAAGCCGGGTATAAGGGATCCCCGTTGGGGTGATCAGATAACCTTGGGATATTCGCGCACTGAGATTTCCCGAAGTCCCAACACTCAGACCAGACGTGTTAAACGCGATAGCTGTTTCAATAATTTGCTTGCGTATTTTTGAAGAATTCATTTTCTTTGTTATCAACCTAAAACTCAAATAATTGCTTCGGAACGAGATACAGTATTATCAATAAATAGCGCTGCACTCCAGAAGAAACATTAAAAGTTAAAGGTGAGTGAAAGACAAGGTAGAAATTGGTCAAAAGCGGAATTTACTAATAGAAAATGGGGGTTTTGAGCCGATAGATAACGAAGTATTTTACCAACTTCAGCTTTTAAACGTTGAAACGGAAATGCATAACGTCACCATCTTGCACGATATATTCCTTGCCTTCCAGCCGCCATTTACCTGCGTCCTTCGCTCCCTGCTCGCCCTGATACTGAATAAAATCATCATAAGCAATCACTTCTGCACGTATAAAGCCATTTTCAAAATCAGTATGAATGACAGCTGCGGCACGCGGGGCTGAGTCGCTTCTATGTAGAGTCCAGGCACGAACTTCCTTTTCCCCCGCTGTAAAATAGGTGTGTAGATTCAACAATGCATAACCCGCACGAATAATGCGATTCAGCCCTGGCTCTTCAAGTCCAATCTCCTGCAAAAACTCCAGCTTTGATTCATCATCCAGTTCGGCAATCTCGGATTCTATTGCGGCACACACCGGAATCACTTCCGCGCCTTCATCCGCTGCAAGTGTTTTAAGTTTTTCTATCCACGGATTACTGATAGCGCCTTCATCTTCAACATTCGCAATATAAAGCGTAGGCTTTTGCGTCAGTAAATGCAGTGGATATAAATCTTCAATGTCTTGCTCATTCAATTCCATAGACCGTACCGGATTACCCTCATCCACATGTGCAATGACTTTTTCGAACAACCCCTGCTGTCTGCGTGCGACTTTATCTCCACTTTTGGCAATTTTGAGTACCTTCTGCAGAGCACGATCAAGGCTTTCCATATCTGCTAAACATAACTCTGTATTGATGACTTCAATATCAGCGAGTGGATCAACCTTACCTGAGACATGGACGATATTATCATCGTCAAAACAACGCACCACTTGAGCAATCGCATGTGTTTCACGAATATGCGCCAGAAATTTATTCCCCAGACCTTCTCCTTTTGAGGCACCTTCAACCAATCCGGCAATATCAACAAACTCCATGGTTGCCGGCAAAACTCGCTGAGGAGAAACGATCTCAGCCAGACGATCCAGCCGAGGATCAGGCACAGGCACGACACCGACATTCGGATCAATTGTGCAAAAAGGATAGTTTTCAGCATTAATGCCCGAGTTCGTCAAAGCATTGAATAAGGTTGATTTGCCCACATTTGGTAGACCAACAATGCCACATCTAAAACCCATAAAATTATTCTGCGTTATTATTCGTCAATGGTATTTTTTTGATGCAAGGCATGTGTCGCCTTCTGCATCTCCCCCTCTAGCACCAGAGGCATCACATCCACCGACTCCTTGATCGCGATTTCGATTAACTGACGATCTTCCTGAGATGGTCTACCCAATACATAGGGTGTCACTTTATCCTGACTCCCGGGATGGTCAATCCCCAGGCGTAGCCGTGTGAAAGTCTTATCACCCATCTGTGCAATGATGTCTCGCAATCCATTATGACCAGCGTGACCGCCACCTTTTTTCAGGCGGGCAATTCCGGCTTCCAGATCCAGTTCATCATGTGCTACCAGGATCTCTTCAACAGGTATTTTATAAAAGCCGGCCATCGCTTGAACCGAAAAACCACTTCTGTTCATAAAAGTCATCGGCTTACAAAGCCAGCAATCAATATCTGCTGTTTGTATTCGACATATCTCAGCGTTGTATTTAGATTCAGATCTGAACGTAAGGGAATATTTTTCTGCAAGTGACTCAACAAACCAGAACCCGGCATTATGCCGGGTTGCGGAATGTTCAGGGCCTGGATTGCCCAGACCAACGATTAATTTAAATGCTGATGGCACGATGTGCCCTTGAAGCGAGGTGATTCCGAATAAAGGAATTACTCGCCTGCATCAGCACCTTCATCAGTGGCTGCTTCCTCAGCCCCTTCCTCTGCCTCAACACCAACCTCAGCTCCTTCTACAACCTCTTCTTCTTCTTCTTCCTCTACGATAACCTTAGGTATATGAACAGTTGCTACCGTTCGCGCTGCGTCGCCACCATGTGCCAAAGCAGTAATTTCGACACCTTCAGGCATTATAAGATCAGAGAGGTGGATCCCCTCACCAATATTAACCTCAGCCAAATCAACTTCAATATATTCGGGCAAGTCTTTAGGTAAACAGCTAACTTCCAGTTCATTCATCACGCGACTAACCACACCACCACTTTCCTTGACACCAATACATTTTTTTTCATTAATAAAATGCAATGGCACACGCATAGTTAACTTCTCTTTTTCATCAATACGTTGTAAATCAAAGTGAAGTACTGTGGGTTTGTATGGATGGCGTTGCAAGTCTTTGAGTACGACTTTCTCCTTCGCCTTTCCTAGCTGTAGCGTCAGGATGTGAGAATAAAAAGCTTCATTCTCAAGATGATGATAAATCTCATTGTGACTAATCATGATCGAAGCTGCCTCTTTCGCTCCCCCATAAACAACTCCGGGAACTTTACCCTCACGACGCAGGCGGCGGCTCGCACCTTTACCCATGTCCTCGCGA
>CAZDFI010000003.1:40507-49546 GCA_964504725.1 uncultured Enterobacteriaceae bacterium | reverse complement strand
CGCGACTGAGATTATTTGTTCTTTAGGCTTACGGGAACATTTGATAGGGGTCACGCATGAATGTGATTATCCTGCGGATGTGGTTGGTTTACCGATTGTGACAAAAAGTATCATTCCACATGATGCATCGAGTATTGAGATTGATCAATTGGTGCGCAGTCAGTTAGAAACGACCACGGCCTTATATTCACTTGATGTAGAACTACTGGAACTATTGCAACCGGATATTATTGTAACTCAGGCGCTATGCGAGGTATGCGCGGTCTCAGAGGCTGAAATTGAAGAAACAATATGTCAGTTATCAAATAACCCTAAAGTTCTGAATCTTGAACCAATGTGTTTGAAAGATGTTTTGGATACTTTACTGCTTGTTGGAGAAGAAACTGGGCAACAAGATTTTACTGATGGTGTTATCAAGGCATTAAATCATAGAATTAATAGAGTACGCGCATTAACTGAAAATCATATTGAAAAGTCAGCATATCCCAAAGTGGTTTTTCTTGAATGGATAGATCCACCTTTTAATGCGGGCCACTGGACGCCTGAACTGATTGAAATGGCAGGAGGCATTGATTGCCTGGGCAATAAGCATCGTCCATCAGAAACAACGCTGTGGGGTGATGTTCTGGAAGCGCAGCCTGATGTGATGTTTATAGCCTGTTGTGGTTTTTCAATGGAGCGGGCGGCCAAAGACATACCGATATTACAGTCTAATGAAGGCTGGAAAGATTTACCCTGCGTTAAAAATAAGCGGGTATATTTGTCTGACGGAAATTCATATTTTAACCGACCAGGGCCGCGCCTTGTGGATAGCCTGGAGATAATCGCGAATGCTTTACATCCAGATGTGCATATACTTGGTATAGACTTACCCTCCGCAGTCAGGGTACTTGATTAGCTATACACACATATCGAGGAATTTATGGGAAATCGGCTTTCAAAGATATACACAAAAACAGGCGATGACGGCACCACAGGGTTGGCAGATGGCAGTCGCATAGATAAAGATGGTGGTCGTATCAATACATTTGGTGATGTTGATGAATTAAATAGTTTATTAGGGCTGTTAATCGCTAACGATATTGATGAAAAAATGAAAGAGCATTTACTCGATATACAACATATTCTCTTTGATCTTGGCGGAGAGATTGCAATTCCTGATAGTGAGATGGTGGATGAATCACGGGTACATTATCTTGAAAAGATCATTGATGGATACAATGCATCTTTACCTCCGCTGAAGGAATTTATATTGCCTGGTGGCTCTATTCCTGCTGCGACCTGCCATTATGCACGTACTGTTTGTCGTCGTGCAGAGCGCCAACTGGTGAGTTTATCGAAAGATATTTCTGTGAATAAAAATTCGCTCAAGTTTTTGAATCGATTGTCTGATTTGTTATTTGTCTTTGCGAGAACCCTGGCTCGAAGCGAGGGGAGTCAGGAAGTTTACTGGCAGAGTGAACGACTTAAGGATTAAATATTGTTGCCTAATACGGTTTTTCTTCCAGTTTAAGCATTTGGCCCTCACGAATCATCTTGACCCTGCCGAGAAAGGTATTTCCCAGTAGTATGGTCCTGGGAAAATTCCCGTTATGTACCGATGCTTGCACGTCGTGTAATTTAATACTACCTACCATCACAGTTTTCAGATTAACTAGATAGACATCGCTCAGGCCAGAGGCGGTTTCTGATAATGCTTTTTCGCCATCAACTTTGTAGTTAATTCCGATTCTTTTTGCGTGATTACCGTTCATTGATATGAATGTTGCGCCGGTATCAACCAGAAATCTCACCTGAAATTCATTAATGCTGCCGTTGACTTCATACATGCCGCCCCCGTCGGGCGCGATGGAAACAGTATTTCCGCCTGTGGGTTTTTTGAAAGTACTGCCGATGTGGTGACCTAATGTATATGTTTTCTGTTCACCGTTTACTTCAATGACGGCTTCTCTGGCATTTGCTGAGATAAGTACAACACCTTCCGGGCTTGGTTTGCCAACAGTGAGTAACCTTTGTTTACCATCAATGGTGACTACTGCCTTATTGCTAAACAAACCCGAGACCGTAATTTTATCTACAGCAGAGACATTCGTAGAGAGAATGAACAAGAAGAAACACTGCAGTATTTTTAACATAGCATTAAGTGCCAATTTGTAATAAGTTCACTTTTAATGAAACAAATCATTATTTTTCGCCACATCGCCTGTGAAGGTCCTGGTTATTTAGGTGATTATCTTACATCCAGAGGTATTACATTTCATATTATTTGTGTCGATCAAGGCGAAGAGGTTCCCGAAGATCTGGCTGCCTGTTCAGGTCTTGTTTTTATGGGAGGGCCAATGAGTGTTAATGAGCCAATCCCCTGGATAGAAAAGGAACTAAAGCTTATCCGCATGGCTTATCAGGAAAATATACCGGTACTTGGTCATTGTTTAGGTGGTCAACTCATCAGTAAGGCACTCGGCGGAGAAATCACATCAAATCCTGTATGTGAGATGGGCTGGTATCCTGTTAGAGGGGTTGAAAATGCACACTCGAGAGATTGGCTTAAGGATTTACCTGAACAATTCGAAGTGTTTCATTGGCATGGCGAGATATTTTCATTGCCTGAGGGTGCAGTTCCATTATTACAAAGTGACTTTTGTAAGTGTCAGGCTTTTTTCATCGGCAATTGTCTGGCATTACAATGCCATGTGGAAATGAAAAATAATATGGTGCAGGAGTGGTTTGATTTTTATGAAGATGATGTGCCCGAACCTTCCTTAAGTGTACAGTCACGCGAACAAATGCTGGAAAATCTGGAGGGAAGGATTCATAAATCAAAAGCGGTTGCCGATGTATTTTATGAAAAATGGTTATCCGGATTTGATTGTTAGGCTTTCTATATTTCAAGTGAGGAAAGTCTGTGAATTCTATTCATTGACCAGTGCTTAATCCCCCACTGAATGATTTCTTCAACATTCCCCTGCAATAGCACTTTGTCTGGTTGTTGCCCGAGAAAATCGAGTGCTGTAAACAAGATTGCTACAGGTTCAGTATCATTAACGGGGCGTGCGTGATGTTGTTTGCTCAATTTGTAACCATGCGCATTAACAGCGACAGGCAGATGTGCGTATGAAGGCGTTGGATAATTGAATATTTGCTGTAAATAAATTTGTCTGGGTGTTGAGTCCAGTAAATCTGCACCTCGTACAATTTCTGTAATTCCCTGCCAGGCATCGTCAACAACAGTAGCAATATGATAGGCAACTAAACCATCTGCGCGATGTACGATGAAATCCCCAATCTCAGTTTCCAGGATCTGCTGAAAATGTCCCTGAATTTCATCATTGAATTTTGTGGGAGACTGCTTGGTGATGATGCGGAGTGAGTGTTGCTGATCAGGATCGTGTGCTTGATGGCGGCAGGTGCCAGGATAGGCAGATCCTTGTAATTGTTTCCGCGTACACGTACATCGGTAGACAAGTTTTTTATCGGAAAGAATATCCAGTGCTTCCAGATAGGCTTCCTGGCGGTGGCTTTGGAACAGGACATCATCATCCCAATGTAGGCCCAGTATTTCAAGCGTTTTCAGGATGGCGGTATCAGCGCCTGCTTGATTACGTGGGGAGTCAACATCGTCCATGCGTACCAGCCATTTGCCGCGCTGATTTTTTGCCTGCATATAACTGGCAACGGCTGCCACTACTGAACCAAAATGTAATGGCCCGGTAGGTGATGTGCGAATCGACCAGTGACGGGCATTTAATAATCAAACACAGTCAAGAAGTTGTCCGTGTGATCATTTGAATTAACCCAGGTGACGTTTCTTAATTTCATCCAGGGTTTTGCAGTCTATGCATTGCGTCGCTGTTGGGCGCGCTTCAAGTCGACGAATGCCAATTTCTACACCGCAAACTTCACAAAAACCATAGTTCCCGGAATCCAGCTTGACAACAGATTCATCGATTTTAGCAATCAGCTTACGTTCCCTGTCACGGGTGCGCAATTCCAATGCAAATTCTTCTTCTTGTGTTGCACGATCATTTGGGTCCGGGAAATTGGAAGCATCATCTTGCATATGATGTACTGTTCTATCGACTTCTTCCATTAACTCCTTTTTCCAGGAGAGCAAGAGCAGTCTGAAATGATGAGATTGTTCTACACCCATATAATCCTCATTTTTTCTTTTCTGCTTATATGGGGCAATGGTTTTTTGGGTGGGTGATTTTTTTATATTTGTTACTTTACCCATGGCTTTCTTATATATTTTCCCTGTTGTTGTTTTCTTTTTGGAAATTATCTTTTTAGCTGCTTTTTTCTTAAGAATAGATTTTTTAGCTATTTTTTTCTTTGCTACTTTCTTTTTTGCAGGTGATTTTTTAGCTATTTTTTTCTTTGCTACTTTCTTTTTTGCAGGCGATTTTTTAGCTATTTTCTTCTTTACAGCTTTTTTCTTGCTGGCAGCAGCTTTTTTAGTCGCTTTTTTCGCCACTTTCTTTTTTGCCACTACTCTTTTTTTGGCAACTTTTTTTGTCTTTTTCTTTGCTGGCATAAGCCATTTACTCCAACTGCTTAAAAAAATAAGCGTGCATAAATACCAGAAAGGCCGTCAGGTAGCAATCAGGATTTATTTTTAAAACATTAAATCTAATTATATCAAGAACTTGTGTTTTGAGCGGGTTTTAATTTCTCTACCCACATTTTACTTGCGCCGGCGACGGCGACGGGCATGGCGATAAAGTTAATCACCGGTACGAATGTCACTAACATCACCCCCAGCCCAAAACCAAAGGTTTGCTTTTTCTTAATTATCATTATCTTGCGCTGTTCTGAAAATACGATGCCATGGTTACCCATCGGGTAGTCCATATACTCCAGTGCTAACATCCATGAACCAAAGAGCAGCCAGGCGAACGGTGCTGCAATCTGGGCGACCGGAATGATGAATAGTAATAGCAGGGGGATTGCCCTAATGAGAAAATAGAGAAACTTTCTTGATTCAGATTTGATGGCCCTGGCTATTTCTTCGGGGATAGCCCTGATACCACCAGTATCCGACAAAGCGATATTTGATAGCTTACTTTCCACCGCTTCTGCCAGAAAACCATTGAATGGTGCAGCGATAAGGTTGGCAAGGATAGAAAAGCAAAAAAAGACAACGGCAAGAGAGACAATAATAAAGAGTGGCCAGAGTATCCACCTCGTCCATTCCCACCAACCTGCACCCCAGCTTTCAATAAATTCCGAGAGTATGTTGGAGCCAAAAGCGATCGCAGATGCAAATAAAAGTGTGTTGATTAAAAAAGGTATCAGCACGTAAATTCTGATGCCGGGCTGAATGATCAGTTTAAACCCGGAAAAGACGTATTTAAAACCTGTTACAAAATCATTCATCAAGGCAGGGTAATCGCTTCTGCTGGATGCCATCCATCCATTCTGTGTTCTGCAACGACGCTTGTGTAAAGTCCGCCCCTGACATTAAATTTTGCTGTGAGCCGCATAAATCGGGGAGAGATGGCTGCTACGATATCTTCCAATATTTTGTTGGTGATAGCTTCATGAAAAGCGCCTTTATCCCGATAAGACCAGATATAGAGTTTTAACGCCTTGAGTTCAATGCACAGTGCGTCCGGGATGTACTCAAACTCTAAGGTCGCGAAGTCTGGCTGCCCGGTTATTGGACACAAGCAGGTAAATTCATGGGTTGAAATGTGGATTGTGTAGTCCTTTTCCGGCGATGGGTTGGAGAAAGTTTCTAATTGTTCTAAAGATGTTTTAGACATATCTATATCGTTGTAAAAAATTGGGCGTGAACCATAGCATAATTTTTAAAAAAGTTACCGAAGGAAGTTAATGGAGCGCTTTAATCGCTGATTAAATAATTATAATAATCAAATATATATATAAATATATTAATGTTAATAATAGCTTTATGTTTTGCTTGTTTGTATGGCTTAATCTTTGTATTGTAACGCCCCATGCGTTTACGCAAAATCAAACTCGCTGGGTTCAAATCTTTCGTAGATCCTACCACCCTTACTATACCGGGAAATCTTGTTGGTGTGGTCGGTCCTAATGGTTGTGGCAAGTCCAATATCATCGATGCCGTCATGTGGGTCATGGGTGAAAGCTCTGCAAAACATCTTCGTGGTGATTCACTTACGGATGTTATTTTTAATGGCTCATCTGCAAGAAATCCCGTCGGTCAGGCCTCCGTTGAATTACTCTTTGATAACACAGAAGGTAAAGCCGGTGGTCAATACGCCAGTTACAGTGAAATCTCTATCAGGCGACAAATTAATCGCGACGCAGTCTCAATTTATTACCTCAATGGCACACGCTGCCGACGTCGGGATATTCAGGAAATCTTTCTAGGAACCGGATTAGGTCCCAGAAGTTATGCCATCATTGAACAGGGAACGATTTCTCGCTTAATAGAAGCCAAGCCAGATGAATTACGTACCTTCATAGAAGAGGCTGCCGGCGTCTCAAAATACAGGGAAAGACGTAGAGAAACCGAAAACAGAATAAAACATACCAAGGAAAATATTAGCAGGCTCACGGATATTCGTGAAGAGTTGGCAAAACAACTTAATCATCTTCAACGCCAGGCAAAAGCCGCTGAACGATATCAAAGGTTGAAAAAAGAAGAACGCCAACTGCAGGCAGAGTTACTGGTGCTCAACTGGAAACACCTGAAAACACATATGAAGGATGAAGACGAGACTGTGGTGAGGCAGGAAAATCATGTTGAAGCCGGACTCGCAGAAATGCGACAGGTTGAAAGCGACATTGAAAAAAATCGCGACAAGCTGGTTACGGCAAATGAAACTTTTAATACCGCACAGTCGGATTTTTACGGTGTCGGTGGAGAAATTTCACAGCTCGAGCAGAAGATTCAGCACACGAATGAAAGAATTACGTCGATTAAGCAGGAGATCGAGCAGGCACAGCAGGAAGAAGCGGATGCCAATAAACATTTACAGCAAGATAAAAGCAAACTTGAAACACTCATTACAACTGCAAGTTCACTGGAGCCAAAACTGCAAGGTTCCAGGAATGAGAGTGACAAGGCTTACGAGTTTTTGAATGAAGCTGAGCAGGCAATGCAAAGCTGGCAATCCGAATGGGATACTTTTAATGAGGCATCTGCGGATTATTCCCGACAGGAACAGGTCGGAGAGACCCGTCTTGAGCATTTACAGCAAGATATTGAGGATGCACAGCAACGGCGAAAAGCATTTGAAGAAGAGTTAAATTCTGTCGATAAACAGGCAATACATAAAATAATCGAAGTACAAAGTGTTTCAGTCAAAGCATCAGAAGAAAAACAAGTCGAGTTTACCCAGCAGCTGGAAGCAAAACGCGAGCGTTTGTTGGCCTTACGTAATGAAATCCATGATCTGGATGAGAAGGCAAACGGTCAACGTCGTGCACAGCAGAAGCTGGAAGGTCGCCTGTCGTCACTTGAAGCATTACAACAATCCTCTTTTGGTAAGGATCAGGAAAAGATTAGCCGTTGGATTGAATCAACAGGCTTGACTGAAAAACCAAGATTAGCGCAACAACTGGACGTCGATCCAGACTGGGTTGCTGCTGTAGAAATTGTTCTTGAAGATAATCTACAGGACATCGTTGTTGATGATCATGATCAGTACTCAACTAAATTAGCGACCTTAAGCGAAGGTAATTTAGGCATCATTTCCTCAGCAGGCAATGGTTCAGCAGATATGACATCAGCAGCTCACGCTGATTTCGCCCTGTTGTCAGATAAAATCAACGCCTCTTTCTCACTAGCCGGACTGCTTGATGGTATCTATATTGCGGATAATCTTGATGCGGCAAAACAGATGAGAACTCAATTGAATGGTAACGAGTCTGTTATCACCTCTGATGGAATGTGGCTCGGTCGTGGATGGTCGCGAGTTTGTAGAGGTATGGATGAGCAAAACAGGAGCTTGAGCAGAGAGAAGGAAATTCAGGAACTCAGATCAAGGCATGCAAATGCAGAGAAAGAACTACAGGAACTGGATGAACATATTGAGAAGAGTCGATCTTCACATGAGCAGGTAGAGCAAACCTTAAATGAATTGCAATCGAGCCTACATCAAAATCAGGAAGAATTATCTGAGTATCGTGCAGCATTAGCAGCGAGTCAGGCACAACAAGAGCAGGTTCGAACAAGGGCCACAAAGATTAATGAAGAACTTTTTAACCTGGATGAGCAGTTAAAAGATGACGAGTTTGAAATAGAGACAATTAACAGTAGCCTGAAAAACGTCTCTGGTAATCGTAAGGACATGGAGGGTCAACGTGAAGCGTTAATTAATATGAAGGAGCAACACAGGGATTCATTGGATAAGGCACGTCAAAGTTGGCAGGCGACCCACGAAGAAAGTCATGGAATTGCCTTGCAGTTAGAGTCAATTAGTTCACAGCGTGCATCGTTTGAGCAGGCAATGAAACGAAACCATATGCAACTTGAGCATTTACAAAAGCGCTGTGAAGACTTGAAGCGTGCATTGGGCGAACAGGAAAAACCGCTACAGGGATATCAGGAGTCACTTGAGTCGAAACTCAAAGACAAGAATGCAGCGGGAAAATGCCTGGCAGACGCAAGAACTTCAGTGCAAACGACTGAGAATTCGTTAAGAGAACTTGAACAGCTCCGAAATGTGAAAGAGCAAAAACTACAGGAGTTACGAGATCTTCTTGAAAAGGCACGGTTGGCAACTCAAGAGAGCCGTATCCGAATGCAAACTGTTGAAGAACAACTTGAATCAAATGGGCATGAAGTCGCATCGATACTTGAACAACTTGTGGAAGATGCCGATGTTGATACATGGAAAGAACGTTTGGAAAGCCTGGCAAGAAAGATACAAAGGTTGGGTCCCATTAATCTTGCAGCTATCGATGAATTCTCTCAATTATCCGAGCGCAAAACATACCTTGATAGTCAGGATGAAGATCTGGCAAAGGCATTAAGCACACTGGCAAATGCAATTCACAAGATTGATAAGGAAACAAGAACAAGGTTTAAAGAAACATTTGATAAAC
>CAZDFI010000003.1:27963-40497 GCA_964504725.1 uncultured Enterobacteriaceae bacterium | reverse complement strand
TATCAACCTGAAAGAGAGATTCCCGCAATTATTCGGTGGTGGGCATGCCTATCTTGAACTGATTGGTGATGATCTGTTACAAACAGGCGTAACCATCATGGCCAGACCTCCGGGTAAACGTAATAGTACGATTCACCTGTTATCTGGCGGAGAGAAGGCGCTTACCGCGGTGGCGCTGGTATTTTCAATCTTTGAGCTAAACCCGGCACCTTTCTGTATTCTTGATGAGGTAGATGCGCCATTGGATGATGCAAATGTTGGGCGCTACTGTGAGATGGTGACAAAAATGTCGTCAGATGTTCAGTTCATCTTCATCACGCATAATAAAATCACCATGGAAATTGCTCATCAATTATTGGGAGTCACAATGTACGAACCAGGTGTTTCTCGCCTGGTCTCCGTCGATGTTGATGAAGCTGTCGAGATCGCGGCGATAGCCTGATGAGCTATGCTCAGAGAGATCCCTCAAGTAATAGTTGTTCATAACTCAATTAAGAAAATATGAATGATTTACGTTTGATACTGCTTGGTATCGGATTATTTATCATTGTGGTTATTTATCTTTGGGGCACCTTCAAACAAAAATCACAAGATCGTTCTCATATGAGAAAGATTACAAGCTTCAAGCGAGAGTCTTTTGAAGATGTAAAAGTATTGCCAACGTATGATGATGAGGATGAAGTAAGTGAAGAAACTTTGGCAGAGTTGAGTGAATTTCTATCGAATCCTAAAATGCCTGATATCAACACATCTGATTTTTCTCTGAAAGCAAAGACATCTGAAATTAACCAACAAAAAATAGTATTATCTAAATCAATCCCGGAAGAGCCAGTTGCCAAGCCAGTTGATTCAAATACCCAGGAACAAAAATCACAAAGTGTCGAGGAAGATAAGTCGGAACAGCAAGATCCTCGTGAGCAGATTATTACCTTCCTGATCAAGGCATCACCCAACCACGAGTTTTCCGGTGTTAATATATTAGAGGCAACAGAAGCAGTTGGCTTAAAGTTTGGTGATATGAATATTTTTCATCATTACGGCGCAGAAGGTATGGAAACTGAGGAAGCTATTTTTAGTCTGGCAAGTATGTATGAACCAGGCTACTTCGAATTAGAGGAAATGGATGTATATAAAACAAAGGGACTGATACTGTTCATGCAGTTACCGTCCCCAATTGACAGTGTAGCTGCATTTGATTTGATGCAGGAAATTGCGATGCAATTGGCTCGCTCGCTAGAGGGGGAAATCTGCAGTTCGGAGCATAAACCGATTGATGAAAATACACTGCGGGCCATGCGCGATTTGGTCGCAGAATATTCTTAATGGTAGCCGTTTGATATAAATCTTCTGGTATGAGCGATCAAAAAAAACTTAGTCGAGTAAGGGAATTATGCGAGAAAATCAACCAGGCTAATACGCATTATTATGTATTCGATGAGCCGACTATTCCTGATGCTGAGTATGATCGCTTGATGCTGGAATTGATTGCGATTGAAAATAAATATCCCGAATTAGTCATAAACGACTCACCAACACAGCGTATCGGAGCCAAACCGCTCGATAGTTTTACAGAAGTAAAACACGCAATGCAGATGCTTTCATTAAATAATGCTTTTGATGAGGAAGAAATGGCAGCGTTTGATAGTCGTGTTCGTGAAACACTGGAGCAGGAGCAGATAGAATATGTTGGCGAAACCAAATTCGATGGTCTGGCAGTCAGCCTGTTGTATGAAGATGGTGTATTAACCCGGGCGGCAACGCGAGGTGACGGCACCACAGGAGAGGATGTTACACAAAATGCCCGCACCATTTGGGGGATTCCTTTAAGTCTACAGGGCGAGATAATTCCAAAACTAATTGAGGTGCGTGGTGAGATATATATGACGCACCAGGCTTTTCAGAAACTCAATGAAAGACAAAAAGCAAAAGAAGAAAAACTGTTTGTAAACCCGCGTAATGCCGCAGCAGGTAGCATGAGGCAACTGGATTCAAGAATCACCGCAGACAGGGAGTTAAGTTTCTTCGCATACAGTGTCGGACAAATTGAAGGAGATATGTGGGATCCCGAGGTCACACGCCATTTTGAAATATTGACACAATTAAAGGAGCTGGGTTTGCCCGTCTCACCAGAGTCAGTCGTACTCAGAGGTCTTAAAGCCTGTCTGTTGTACTATCGTGCTATCAGTAATCGTAGAACCAGCCTGGCTTATGATATAGATGGCGTAGTGTTTAAGGTCAATGATTTAAGACAACAAGCAATCATGGGCTTCGTCGCTCGTGCACCACGGTGGGCAATAGCCTATAAATTTCCACCAGAAGAAGAACTGACCCAGGTCCTGGATATTGAAATTCAGGTAGGACGCACAGGTGCGTTGACACCTGTCGCCAGATTAGAACCTGTCTTTGTAGGGGGCGTTACGGTGACCAACGCAACATTGCACAATGAGGATGAAATCACACGTAAAGATATCAGGGTAGGGGATACTGTCATTGTACGACGCGCAGGAGATGTCATTCCTGAAGTGTTGAAGGTTGTGATGGAGAGACGACCAGAAAACACGAAAATATTCAAAATGCCAACAAAATGTCCCATCTGTGATTCTGATGTAGAAAGGGAAGAAGGCGAAGCAGTCATGCGTTGTAGTGGTGGACTCTATTGTTCAGCACAGCATATCCAGGCGATTATTCATTTTGCGTCGAGGCGCGCCATGAATATTGATGGTCTGGGCGATAAACTCATTGAACAGTTAGTTGTAAAAGGGTTAGTCAACACTGTCGCCGATCTTTATGGATTAACCCAGGAGCAACTCGCAGAATTAGAACGTATGGCTGAAAAATCTGCGAGCAATATCATTACGGCACTGGATAATAGCAAGCAAACTACACTCGATCGTTTTCTCTATGCCCTGGGCATAAGTGAAGTGGGCGATGCCACAGCCAGATCATTAGCCAAACATTTTGGAAGCCTGCCCGCGATTCAATCTGCAACCCAAGAGGCATTGGAAGAAGTTTCTGATGTCGGGCCAATTGTAGCAAAACATATAGTGACATTTTTCTCACAAAATCATAACCAGGAAGTGATTAATAAATTATTAAAGAAAGAGACAGGTGTGCACTGGCAAGATGTCGAAATAAAAGGAGAACAACCATTGCAAGGAAAGACCTTTGTAATTACCGGCACACTTGAAAGTATGAAACGAGAAGAAGCCAAACAATGCCTGCTGGAACTTGGCGCAAAGGTGAGTGGAAGTGTGTCAAAAAAAACTGATTATGTGATTGCTGGAAGTGATCCTGGCAGTAAGGCAGAAAAGGCAAGGAAACTTGGTATAGAAATACTGGATGAGACAGGTCTTATGTCATTGTTAAAATCAAGTATTGTGTCGCTTTAATTAATCGCCCTTTGTCATCCTATATAAGATATTGATTTAATTAGGTAAAATAGAATTTTCGATATACACGCGTTGTGTATCACATACATACACAAGCCAGGTTTATGTATCAGTATAGGTTGACTATGATACACAAATGAGTAATATGTCGATAATATAGACATCTCACGGAAGGATACTAAAGACATAAAGCATGGCAGTGAAACCCTATGTTCCTGAAGTATTACCTGTCAAGACACTGAATAAAGAAGTCTTGTTTACCGCTGTGGGTGAAGCGAACGCCGCACTTGCCCGTTATGATGGGTTGCTGGCAGGCATGGTCAATCCAGCCGTGATGTTATCTCCATTAACAGATCAAGAAGCTGTGTTGTCCTCAAAAATAGAAGGTACCCAGGCCACAGTAGAAGAAGTGCTTGGGCACGAAGCCGGGCAGGAATATGACGAAGCTAAAAATAATGATATTCAGGAAATATTGAATTATCGCAAGGCGCTTATGCAAGCCAGGGAAGATATATCAGACAGGCCGATCCGTTTATCATTGATCCGCGAATTACATAAAACATTAATGAATAGTGTCAGGGGCAGCGATAAAACGCCCGGTGAGTTCCGCAAGGATCAGAACTGGATAGGTCGTCCTGGATCGCCCATGGAAGAAGCGATATTTATACCACCAAATCCATTACAACTAATGGATTATATGCAGGGATGGGAAGCCTATCTTCACAGAGATGATATTGATGCCATTATTCAGACAGCGATAGTTCATGCACAATTTGAATTAATACATCCTTTCAAAGATGGCAATGGCAGGATCGGCAGATTACTTATTCCACTATATCTCTTCAAAAAAAATAGATTATCCAGCCCCATGTTTTATTTATCGGCCTATCTGGAAAAGCATCGTACTGAATACTATGAAAGGTTGAGAGGGATCTCGCAGGATAAAAACTGGACAGAATGGGTGCAATTCTTTTTAAGGGCAGTCATACAACAAGCACAGAACAACACTATCATACTCAGAGACATCATGCGTTTGTATGACGTCATGAAAGATCAGGTGCGGGAGGTGACACATTCACCGCATTCCTCACAGATCGTGGATGCATTGTTTGACCGACCCATATTTACCGCACAGCAGTTTTCAAAACGGGCCAATATTCCGAAGCCAACAACACATAAACTGTTTAATCAATTACTGAAAGAAGGCATATTAGACACCATACGTCCGGCCGCAGGCAGGAGGCCAGCAATTCTCACATTTACTGAGTTATTAAATACCTTAGAACAGAAACAAATCGTATAAGAAGAATAGAAATGCCAACACTAAACTGGATAGGAAAAGAAGCCGTCGTCAAGCACCATAAGGATGTGCCATATCGTGATATTCTTTTCTCAGAGTCATATTCAGACTCTTTTGTAAATATAAAAATATTGTGAACAATCAACATTCCCTATTCAATTAAAATAATTTCTTCTGTATTATTTCCAGAGATACAGCGTTAGATTCATCAGCCTGTTGATGTGGTTTATTGACATGAGCCTGAGTGAGTTCATCATCTTCTGACTTATTCTCCACACGGAAATCTTCCAGCATTCCTCGCAACTCATTATCAACTCGTTCTATAGCTGATTGCGAGTCAATCCACCAGTCCGTTGACCATATTCTAATGACTTCCCAACCTAATCCACGCAGAACCTGTTCTCTTAAAAAATCTCTATCTCTGGCTGTTGTTGAGCGGTGATAAGTTGCACCATCACATTCTATAGCACTAAGATACTTTCCAGGTGCGTCAGGATTGACAATTCCTAAATCAATACGAAAGCCTGAGACTCCTACTTGAGAATGAGTAGTCCAACCTTTACTTTGTAAACGTTCAGATACTGCTTGCTCGAATGGTGAGTCAAAAAATCCTCCCGGAGCATCAGCTGCTTCTATTAATGCTCTTGTTCCACGTTGAGCATATTCAAGAAAATGCTTTAGATCACGTACACCTTCAAATGTTATGAAGGGGCATATTACGTACTTATCAGTCCTTAAGGGAGAGGGGGAGGGCATACATATACTAAATTAGGGCACTTAATTTAAATCAGCTGCAAATTTCCTCATTGTTTCCAGCGGAATAATCTCCAAAGCACGTTGGTGTGTTTTAGTTAGATGGACTCTGGGCGCTATGCCATCTTCATAGGCTTCCAGCCATTTAGCGGCGCACAAACACCAGGTGTCTCCTGGCTTTAAACCTTCGAACCCATAATCGGGCATGGGCGTGGAAAGGTCGTTGCCCTTGAAGAGAGAATACTCCAGAAATTTTGTTGTTGTTTCTATGCAGACGGTGTGTGATCCAAAGTCTTCATCGCAGGTGTTACATTTACCATCTCGGAAGAAGCCTGTGACAGGATCATCTCCACAAGGGACAAGTGGCTCACCAAACACATTGATTGATTCACCTATTTCCATAAACTCAATTTCTTATCACTCAATTTCAACTCGATTGCGTCCCTTTTTCTTTGCTTTGTATAAGGCATTGTCTGCTAATTTCATTACATCCTGAGTTGAATAGTCTTTATCCTGTTCTGCAACGCCGATACTGACAGTCACATTTAATTTTTGTGTATTATCAGATTTTTTCGGTTTTTGGCCGGGCTTGTTTTTTGGGCGTTTCTTATTACGGACAATAAAGGGCTTAGAAGCAATTTTATTTCTTAATGCATCAAGATACACAGCCGCATCACTGGCATCTTTCCCTGCGAAAACGATTGTAAATTCTTCACCGCCATATCTAAAAGCCTTGCCGCCACCTTCAACGCTTTGCAAATGAGTTGCCAGCATTTTCAAGACTTCGTCACCAACATCATGTCCGTAATTGTCATTTAATTTTTTGAAATGATCGACATCTACCATGGCGAGGGCATATGTTTTCCCGAGCGATGCAAGTTCTTGTTTTAGGGCACGACGTGAAGACATCTGGGTCAACTCATCTTTGTATGCCAAATTGTATGAATTAATGATGATGGCGCTGACTAAAATGATACCGGAAATCATAAAATAAACCGTCGCAAGCTGCATATTAAGGACAAAATGCAATGCGACTATGACCGAGATGAGTGCCAGAATCCATGCACCGCGGAGTTGATTAGGACGGAATAGCCAGTGTGTAAATAACACAACGAGAGATAGCCCCATCATCATTTGCCCTGATTGCTTGATGATTGTCTTCCCTTGCAGGGGATGTAGGAATACATCCATCGAGAGATAAGTCGATATGCCAAATTGATTCGTTTTTACCAACCATAATGCAGCGATTATTTGTAACACAACAAAAAAAAGACGCCTTATTCCATATTGATTGAGGATGCCACGTTCCTTCAGGTAGTTGAATATCATGAAATTTAGCGGGATCAAAACACAAAGTAGATTGAAGAGGAGTTCTCTCTGGAACCCTGCGAGGCCTTTGACCCAGAAGAATTGGCTTAAGACGCCAAATGAAACAGCAAGAATAATAAAGAGGTTGAATTCTCGGCTGTTATAGAACAACCAGCATAGCGCGAGACCTATGACGAAAATGACATAGGGAAGAATATGTAAATTAGCCTCAAGCCACGCAAGCTTTGGGAATTCAGCCCAGCCAATCGTGATTGATATTGCCGGCAGTAATAATGCCAGTAACAACAAGAATGCTGTAAAAATACGTGATTTATTATTCAATTTTAAGCTTGCATATAACTATAATAAACATCAATTATATTATACAACTTATTGTTTATACAGTAATAATTATTGTAAATTTAATCTAATTATAGGTTTTAGGCGGCGAAATCTTTTCGTTGTTCTTCCGCAGGGATAAGCACTGTATTTTGAGGTGTTTTACTGTCATCAAGTTCAGGGTAATCAAGCGAATAATGCAGGCCTCGGCTTTCCTTGCGTCGCAATGCAGAACGAATAATCAATTCAGCCACTATGACAAGATTACGTAGTTCGATAAGGTCATTGGTGACACGGAAATTTCCGTAGTATTCCATGATTTCTTTTTGTAATAGCCGCACGCGACTATGCGCTCGATGTAATCGTTTCGTGGTCCTGACGATACCTACATAATCCCACATGAAACGACGAATTTCGTCCCAGTTATGGGATACCACAACTTCTTCATCAGAATCCGTGACCTGACTTTCGTCCCATTCAGGTAATTGTGAGGACATTTCCACCTCGGGCAACCTGGTTTTTATATCTCTAAAGGCAGAATGGGCAAAAACAACACATTCAAGCAGTGAGTTACTGGCCATACGATTGGCACCATGCAGTCCAGAATTTGTGACCTCACCAATCGCATACAAGCCTGATATATCTGTTCTACCATGTTTATCGACGACGATACCGCCACAAGAGTAGTGAGCTGCTGGAACCACAGGAATGGGTTGCTTGGCTAAATCAAAACCAAAACACAGGCATTTTTGATAGATATTCGGAAAGTGAGAAATAATGAAGTCTTTTGATTGATGGCTGATATCAAGATATACGCAATCGCTACCCGTTTTTTTCATTTCATGGTCAATGGCACGCGCAACAATATCTCTCGGCGCGAGTTCAGCGCGTTTGTCAAATCGATGCATGAAGGTTTCACCATTTGCGAGCAGTAATTTCGCACCTTCTCCACGTAATGCCTCCGAAATGAGAAATGATTTGGCCTCCGGGTGATACAGGCAGGTAGGGTGAAACTGTATAAATTCCATATTGGCAATGCTGCAGCCTGCACGCCAGGCCATAGCAATGCCATCGCCGGTACAAATATCGGGATTGCTGGTGTAGAGATAGACCTTGCCGACCCCCCCTGTCGCCAGGATTACAAAACGCGCCTTGAATAGTTCAACAGTCGATTCGGCTTCGTGATATGCATAGGCACCAAGGCATTTGTTAACAGGTGAAGGTTGACCGGATTTTTCACTGGTGATCAGGTCAATGGCAGTACGATATTCAAATAATTCAATATTTGAATGAGCGCGCACCCTGCTTTCCAGGGTGATTTCGATGGCGCGTCCTGTGGTATCAGATGCATGGATAATTCGGCGGTGGCTGTGCCCCCCTTCCTGATGTAGATGGAAGTCCATACTGCCATCTGCATCGACGACTCTGGTAAAGTTTACGCCCAGGTCTGTTAGCCACTGAATACTTTCACGTCCATGTTCGACGACGAAACGAACGATTTCTTCATTACAAAGCCCCGCGCCCGCGTGTAATGTGTCCTGGACATGTGAATCTATTGAATCACAGGTATCGAGGACGGCTGATACGCCGCCTTGTGCATAGAACGTCGAACTTTCGCTAAGCTCACTTTTGGACAACACGGCAACGGAGGCATGTTCTGCCAATTGCAGCGCCAGGCTCAGACCAGAAGCGCCACTGCCAATGATTAATACATCATGTTGGTATTGGTGTGTCATGTGACTTAAGATAATATACGCGGAAACAAATGTAAGCTATTGATTAGAATTTATTCTTGAAACTTAGGTTGATGATTCAGGTCAATAAACAAGAATTAATACAATATTCTATAGTATAAATAATAACATGGGGTTTGCCTGAATGGGCGAAAGCGTTACTGATAAGCAACTGGTAGAAAGAGTACAACATGGTGACAAGAAAGCGTTTGATCTTCTGGTGCTTAAATACCAGCAGCGAATTATCAATCTGGTCTCAAGGTTTGTATATAGTCCCAGTGATGCACAAGATATTGCTCAAGAAGCGTTTATTAAAGCTTATAGGGCTTTGCCGAATTTTCGCGGAGAAAGTGCTTTTTACACCTGGATGTACCGTATTGCGGTCAATACAGCAAAGAACCATCTTGCGGTTAAATCAAGACGGCCTCTTGAGTCAGCACAAGATATTGATGATGTGGAACAAATAGAGGGTGATAGCACTCTAAGACATCAGGAGACCCCTGAACACTTGTTGTTGAGGGACGAGATACAGGAAACTATCCTCAATTCGATTGAGGCGTTACCTGAGGATTTGAAAGCGGCGATCACTTTGCGAGAGGTGGAAGGATTGAGTTATGAGGATATTTCCAACGCCATGGACTGTCCGATTGGTACCGTGAGATCACGTATTTTCCGGGCACGGGAAGCGATAGATAAAGAGTTAAAACCATTACTTGAACAATGAGTGATAATGAGATGAACGAGCAAAAACGAGAGCAATTATCGGCCCTGATCGATGACGAACTGACACACGAGGCACCCTCTGCGATTGATAATTTACTAAAAGATGATCAAGCCAGGGAAATATGGACGAGATATCATTTAATTGGTGATTCCCTGCGTGGTCATTTACCAGAGCGATATGAAAATACTGCTGATAGTGTGAGTATGGCAATTGCCTCAGAGCCGACAATTCTTGCCCCTAAGAAGAAATCACCTGATTTAATGAAACCGGTCATAGGATTTGCCATAGCGGCCTCAGTCGCCGCTGTTGCTATCTTTAACGTGCAACAAGCAAATCAAGTCCCGATAGCGGGTCAACCTGAAATCGTACAATCCAGTATTGCAACGAATGCGGCTTCCATAGCGTCATCGCAACGAGTCATTCAGCAGGATAATCAAGCTCAAAGACCTGATATCAGGTTGAGCAGATATCTGGTTAATTATAACGAATATCGGGTAAATACGGGAGTTAGAGGTATGCCACCCCATGTAAGATTGGTCGCTAATGACACCGTAACAACAAAATAACCAAGATGTTAATAATCTATTGGAATTGAATAAAACCTTGTCATCTCGTTTCCTGTTTCTGCTTTTAGTATTGCATCCAGTTGCTTCCTTTGCTGCCGACCAAATGCCGCCGGCCCAGCAGCTGATTAGCCAAATGTCTGAAGCCAATCAAGCGCTGAATTACGAAGGCGTCTTTATCTATAAGCGTTATGGAAAGATGGACACAATGCGTATTATTCACAAGGTCGATGAAAATGGTGTTCAGGAAAGAATTGTTTCACTAACAGGTTTTGCTCGTGAAGTCATACGAAATAAAGATTCGGTGACTTGCATTTTGCCTGATGATGAATCGGTTATGGTAGAAAAAAGTAACCCGGGGCAATTTAAAATAAGTCAGCTACCTGAGCAAATAGGAAAGGTTTCCGAGTATTATACCTTTTCAATTGCTGGTCAGGATCGCGTTGCTAACAGACCTGCATGGATAGTGAATATCTTGCCAAAGGATGATTATCGATTTGGATATCAACTGTGGATTGATCTGGAGTCAAAGTTACTTCTTAAGTCTGAATTAAAAGACAAGAAAGGTGCACCACTTGAACAATTCTTTTTCGCAAAACTTCAAATTCTGGAAGAGATTCCTGATGAGTGGTTAAAACCTGAAATATCAGGTGTTGGTTACACATGGTATGATAATTCCTCAGATGAATCTCCTGTGGATAAGGGCGATATATATTGGAAGGCAACGTGGATGCCTGAAGGCTTTATCATGAGCGATCAGGAAAAACAATCTGTTGACGAAAGCCAGATGCCTGTCGAACACTTGATGTATTCAGATGGTTTGGCTTTGGTCTCAGTGTTTATTGAAAAACTTGATAAACCTGTAAACACAGTTACTGGCCCTTCCAGTATGGGGGGTGTTAATACCTTTTCGACGATGATAGATAATTATCTGATTACTGCTGTTGGCGAAGTTCCCCGAAATACAGTAAAGTTGATGGCTAAATCCGTCATTTCAAACAAGTAATTACTTTACGACCACTGATCCTTTATATTCGTATAAATGCCCGTTTGTCTAAAATTTTTAACAGTAACAAAATCACTGGTTTTTATGGAGTGTCTATGAACTACGAAATTCTACTATCAAAAAGAGTGCTGACTCTGGTTTTTGTCTGCCTTGCTTTGTCATTTCAACCCCTGCAAGCACGTTCGTTACCGGATTTTGTTCCCTTGGTGGAAAAAAATGCCGCTGCGGTCGTTAATATAAGTACTACCCTTAAAAAGAATGGGCGAAGGTCGCAGATTCAAGGACATAATCTGCCAGACATTCCAGAAGACAGTCCATTCTATGATTTCTTTAACAAATTTTTCGGTGATATCCCTGGAGGCGTGGATCCTCATCAGCAGAGAACTTCGCTCGGTTCCGGATTTATCATGTCTGATGATGGTTACGTCATCACTAATAATCATGTCGTAAAAGATGCAGATGAAATTATCGTACGGCTCAATGATCGAAGAGAGTTTGTCGCAGAAGTCATAGGTGCTGATGAACGCAGTGACCTTGCTGTATTAAAAATTGAGGGCAAGAGACTACCAACACTGAAGCTTGGGGATTCTTCAAGATTAAAAGTAGGTGAATGGGTATTGGCGATAGGTTCGCCTTTTGGTTTTGATCATTCGGTTACACAAGGAATAATTAGTGCGATGGGCAGGAGTCTACCTAACGAAAACTATATTCCATTTATTCAAACGGATGTTTCAATCAATCCCGGGAATTCGGGGGGCCCATTATTTAATCTTCAAGGTGAGGTTATCGGTGTAAATTCCCAGATATATAGTCGCACAGGTGGTTACATGGGGATGTCTTTTGCGATCCCGGTCAATGTGGTCAAGGATGTTTACCAACAGTTAAAGGCAGAAGGTCATGTCTCTCGTGGCTGGTTAGGTGTCCTGATACAGGATGTTACCAGAGAATTAGCTGAGTCTTTTGGTATGAAAAAACCTCATGGCGCGCTGGTGGCAAAAGTTTTGAATGACAGTCCTGCTGAAAAAGCCGGATTTATGGTTGGTGATGTTATTGTCACTTTTAATAAAGATAAAATCGGTGTCTCGTCAGATCTGCCGCCTGTGGTTGGTGGAACAAAGGTGGGTAAAAGTGTACCAGTTGAGGTGATTAGACACGGAAAATCAGTGAGCCTTCAAGTGAAAATTGCGGAATTGCCAGTTGATGATAGTAGCAGGCTTTCTTCGACAGGGGAAAATGGAAAAAAGGGGAGTAACCCCTTGAATGTCTTTGTTGAAGATTTAACAGAACAACAACGTCAGGAACTGGAAATTAAAGACCATGGTGTGATTGTGAGTCAGGTTTCATCAGGACCTGCGTATAAAGCAGGTGTAAGAAATGGCGATATCATGCTGTTGCTTAACAACATTAAAATAAAAAACG
>CAZDFI010000003.1:27272-27953 GCA_964504725.1 uncultured Enterobacteriaceae bacterium | reverse complement strand
TTAATCAATTGCCTAAAGACAAGTCAGTACCTATGTTAATCCAGAGAAAAGGGGGCCCAATCTTCCTTGCTTTAAGATTAGAAGAAGATTCCTGATCAACTTCGCGCCATTAATTAATATGGGTATTGAAATTGGAATTTATTATTTATAGCAGGCAGGGATGCCATCTATGCGATGTGATGAAAGATGAACTGGAGGCAATGTCAGTGTCTAAAACAGAGACGATAAAGCTTGTTGATATTGATAATGATCCGGACTTAATCAAACGTTTCAACAATCAAATCCCGGTATTATTTGTAGATGATGTAGAGATTTGTCATTACAAATTAAACAAAAAGAAACTCCTCAGGTTTTTGGCGGCTGAATAACAAACTTTTCCGACATCAACTTTTTTTACTGCCATTGATAGCTGTAAATAGGATCCTATATGAGCTAGAATCGCCCGCCTTTAATGTTGATAGTGCTAGAAAAATTATCTACTTATCAAACTTTCATCAATCGAACTCATAATACATGCAGAATATTCGTAATTTCTCAATCATTGCGCACATAGACCATGGTAAATCGACATTAGCTGATCGGTTTATCCAATTTTGTGGTGCGCTAAGTGAACGCGAAATGGCCGATCAGGTGCTCGATACTATGGATCTGGAACGAGAACGAGGCATTACCATAAAATCT
>CAZDFI010000003.1:21137-27262 GCA_964504725.1 uncultured Enterobacteriaceae bacterium | reverse complement strand
AAATCTCAGAGTGTAACTCTGGATTACAAGGCAAAAAATGGAGAAACTTATCAGTTCAATCTCATTGATACACCGGGACATGTCGATTTTACTTATGAGGTTTCACGCTCTCTTGCCGCTTGCGATGGCGCCTTGTTAGTTGTGGATGCGACGCAAGGGGTTGAGGCACAGAGTGTTGCGAATTGTATGACGGCCGTAGACCTTGATTTGGAAGTATTACCGGTACTAAACAAGATTGACCTTCCGTCTTCTGAGCCTGAACGTGTATTAAATGAGATTGAAGAAATCATTGGCCTTGATACCAGTGATACGGTGCGAGTGAGTGCCAAGACAGGTCTGGGCATTGAAGCATTACTAGAACAGATTGTTCAGGTGATACCACCACCATCAGGAAGTGAAGATGCACCCCTCAGGGCGTTGATCATCGATTCCTGGTTTGACAATTATCTGGGCATTGTCTCACTGGTAAGGATTGTCGATGGGCATCTGCCAGCAGGGAAGAAAATACGTGTCATGTCCACAGGACGGGATCATCTGGTTGACGAAGTGGGTGTGTTTAAACCAAAACGAACCGCACAGAAGGTATTAAATGCCGGCGAAGTCGGATATGTGATTTCTGGTATTAAAGATCTTGGTGGCGCGCCTGTGGGAGACACATTGACGCTTGCTGAAAACCCAGCATCTGAAGTGTTGCCAGGCTTCCAGGAGATAAAGCCAAAAGTATTTGCAGGCATGTATCCTATTGATTCCAGAGATTATGAAGCTTTTCGAGAAGCGTTGACGAAATTAAAACTGAATGATGCGGCGCTCCATTTTGAACCTGAAACATCTCAAGCTTTAGGATTTGGTTTTCGTTGTGGTTTTCTCGGAATGTTGCATATGGAAATCATTCAGGAACGACTTGAGCGTGAATATGACATGAGCCTGATAATAACTGCGCCAACAGTGGTTTATGAAGCTGAAACTACAAATGGGGAGATAGTCACGGTGGATAACCCTGTAAAATTACCTCCCACGGATAAAATCAAGGAAATTCGTGAGCCCATTATCTATGCTGATATTCTCGTTCCACAGGATTACCTGGGTAATGTCATTACACTGTGTATCGAGAAACGTGGCGTGCAAAAAAAATTGCAGTATCTCGGTAATCAGATTTCACTGGGGTTTGAATTACCCATGAGTGAGGTTGTTCTGGATTTTTTTGATCGTCTTAAATCAGCAAGTCGTGGTTATGCATCCTTTGATTATCACTTTCTGAGATTTCAGGCATCTTCACTGGTAAAACTGGATATATTAATTAATGGCGATCGAGTAGATGCCCTGTCTATCATCACACATCAGGATCAGTCTCGAAACAGAGGGCATGACTTGGCGGCCAAGATTAAAGAATTTATTCCCAGACAAATGTTTGAAGTTGCAATTCAGGCAGCAATCGGCTCCAAAATTCTATCGAGACATTCAGTCAAGGCATTACGCAAAAATGTGACGGCAAAATGTTATGGTGGAGACATCACACGCAAGCGTAAATTGCTGGAAAAACAAAAGGCAGGGAAGAAGAGAATGAAACAATTTGGCTCAGTGGAAATACCTCAAGATGCCTTTATGGCGATACTACATGTAGGGAAAGACAAATGAACGTAGATTTTTCAGCTGTGTTGGTTATTTTAACATCGGCAAGCGGCCTTATTTGGCTGTTTGGTGTACTTTTTTTTGTTGATAAAAATAATAAAGATGACAATGGCGAGTTGATATTGCCTGCCGTAGTCGATTTTGCCAGATCTTTTTTCCCCATATTTTTTATAGTGCTGATATTACGCTCATTTATTGTAGAACCTTTCAAAATTCCCTCTGCGTCCATGATGCCAACATTGTTAATTGGAGATTTTATTCTGGTCAATAAATATGATTACGGTATTCGCTTACCCGTACTCAATACCAAAATAATTGAAAATGGAACGCCAGAACGTGGAGATATCGTTGTTTTTCGCTATCCGGTAGATCCAAGTATTCCTTTTATCAAGCGTGTTGTGGGGTTGCCCGGCGACAAATTCCTTTATAAGGATAAAATCTTGTACATCAATGACGAAGCCGTTGAACAGGTGGAAATTGGTGCATATCAAGCTGTAGGATCAGGTAAAATGATGGATGGAGCGAAATTGAGTACGGAATTGCTGGCAAATGCAGAGCACGAAATTCTACGTTTGCCGTACAGACCTTCACAAAGTGTTGAAGGTATTGTCCCAAAAGGGCATTATTTCGTTCTGGGAGATAATCGAGACAATAGTAAAGACAGTCGTTATTGGGGCTATGTACCAGACGAGAATCTTGTCGGTAGGGCATTCATGGTATGGATGAACTGGGATAGTAAAAATAGTGGGGTTGACTGGAATAGAATTGGTACGATGATAAACAACATATACGATAAGGGGTAAACAAATGAAAATTTCGAGAAATAAACAATATGGAATTGGTTTCCTTGGTTGGAGTTGTATATTAGGTGTTGTTGCCTTTTTTATCCTTATAATACTCAGGCTTTATCCGTTATATAACGAGAAATTCGTTGTCATTACATCTATGCACAGCGTAGCGAATAAACCGGATGCGGCCAAGATGTCTACTAAGGATGTGCGTAAATTCTTTTTAAGGAATATGGAGATTTCATCAAATACAGTGCGTTTTACTGACAATTCAGTTAAAAAATTGGTCAAGGTAAAAACAGATAAAAAAACGAAAAAAAGATATATACAGGTTGCCTATGAAGGTAGGAATATTTTTGTTAAAGATATTTTTTTCCTGCTTGAATTTGATCACGAAGTTGAGTTGGGTGGATCAGGTGGTTAATGAGTGGGTTATTAACCAAATTAGAAAATGAAATCAATTATAAATTCAGGGATAAGACTGTTCTAGAGATTGCATTGACGCATCGCAGTGTCGGTCATAGCAACAATGAACGACTCGAGTATCTTGGTGATGCGGTACTGGGATTTATTATTGCCAATGCCATCTTTAGAAAATTTCCTCAGGCTACAGAAGGCGAACTCACACGTCTCAGATCTTCATTAGTCAAGGGTGAAACATTGGCGGGACTAGGTCGGGAACTTAATCTGGGTGATTTTATTAAACTGGGACCCGGAGAAATGAAAAGTGGCGGGTGGCGTCGCGACTCAATTCTTGCAAACACGCTTGAAGCAATTATTGGTGCAGTTTACCTTGATGCTGGCATGGAAGTTTGTCAACGATGTGTTACCTCTCTCTATCGTCAATTACTGTCCGAAGCTTCCCCTGACAAGCTGGATAAAGATCCAAAAACCTCCCTTCAGGAATTATTACAATCAAGAAGAATGGAATTACCCGTATATCAAGTGTTATCAGAAAACGGTGATGCACATGAGCGGCTTTTTACTATTGAGTGTACGATAAAAGGCCAGGGTATTTCGGTTCAGGCTGAAGGTCATAGTAAACGTGTCGCTGAACAAATCGCTGCTGAAAAGGCATTGAGTGTTCTGGATAAACTATTTAAGAAAATTCGATAAAATCTTGCCGGAAAAAACATTACAAAATAGCCAGACTTATTGTGGTTATATCACCATTATTGGTCGCCCCAACGTCGGTAAATCGACATTGTTAAATAACCTGATAGGGCAGAAGCTAAGCATCACCTCAAGAAAACCTCAGACAACAAGACATCATGTTATTGGTGTGAATACGGTCAAAAATTATCAAATTATTTATGTCGATACACCTGGGTTACAGGATTCACCAGTAAATGCAATGAACAGATATATGAATAAGGAAGCTACAAATGCGATTGCCGGGGTCGATGTCCTGATTTATATGGTTGAAGCATTGAAATGGACTGCGCTTGATGAATATGTGTTGGATCTGATTAGAAAAAAAACGATCCCTATTATTTTAGTGATCAATAAAATGGACAAGATTATTGATAAGGATTCAATATTGCCTTACTTAAAAGAACTTTCAGAAAAAATGAATTTCAAGGACATAATTCCTTTATCGGCATTATCCAGAAACAGTTTAAGGCCGCTGGAGAAATGCATAAAAGAATTATTGCCCACAGGTACATTTCAATATCCGGATGATCAGGTGACAGATAAATCCCAACGCTATTTTGCAGCAGAATTTATCCGAGAAAAACTGATCAAAAGATTGGGTGAAGAGCTGCCTTATACTACGACTGTAACCATCGATGAATTTGTTGAGAAAGAAAAAATAATCCATATCGACGCAATTATCTGGGTTGCAAGCAAAGGTCAAAAAGCAATCGTTATTGGTCAGAAAGGTGCTGGACTAAAAGCTGTAGGCGAGCAGGCCCGTAAGGATATGGAGCGCATGTTTGAGAAAAAGGTATTTCTGAGAACCTGGGTCAAGGTCAAGGATAAATGGATGGATAATAAAACTGCGATAAAACAATTAGGATTCAATTCCTGAATCCGGCAATATCTACTGGATCGTGTACTCGTATGAAGGTCGAATTGACACCCTGCTTTATTCTGCATTCCCGGCCTTACCTTGAGTCCAGCTTAATACTGGATGTTTTTTCCAGGGAACATGGCAGGCTGCACTTGATTGCAAAGGGCGCTAAACGAGAAAAATCCGGATTTTCAGGTCTACTACAACCTTTTCAGCGTTTATTAATGGCATGGAGTGGTAAAAGCGAGTTAATGACATTGACAGATGTTGAAACAGACATCGAACCCTATGAATTATCAGATGTAAGAGTAATCGCTGGATTTTACATCAATGAATTATTGATAAGACTATTACATCAATATGAATCACATTCGGAACTGTTCGATTTATATGGTGAGGCACTATTGGATATCTCTATCTCAGAGAATATTGATATGGTCTTGAGAATTTTTGAAAAAGGCCTGCTGCAATCTCTCGGTTATGGATTAGTGTTGGATCATGTTATTGACGATGGTCAGGCAATAGAAGCAGATAAAAAATATTATTACCTGCTGGATACTGGACCACTAAAAAATATCCCGCCTACAGAAAATTGTATCAAGATTTCAGGCAAAAGTTTATTGGCATTAGAGAGCTGTGATCTTGAAGATAAGCTGATATTAGAGGAAACAAAGCGTTTAATGCGTTTTATATTACAAGGTCATCTGGGCGATAAACCATTAGCTAGCAGAGCCTTGTACAAGGCCTATATGGATAATTCGATTAATTAATTGAAATTTCGGATTTGAATTCTTTTGACGTAAATTGAGGAGTGTTGATAAAAATAATTATTTCCGCTCTAACTCCTTTCATAAATACGTTAGAATGCGCCGCTTTCATCAAAAGTTAGATAAAAAATATGTTATTAGGTGTAAACATTGATCATATTGCCACACTGAGACAGGCAAGATTAACGCGTTATCCCGATCCTGTTCAGGCTGCGTTATTAGCAGAACAGGCAGGTGCGGATTCAATCACAGTGCATCTTCGAGAGGATCGAAGACATATTCAGGAACGGGATATCGAATTGCTTCGTCAAGTGATGCTGACGCCGATGAATCTGGAAATGGCTATCACAGAGAAAATGTTGGCGTTTGCCGAGAATGTTAAGCCCGAGTTTTGTTGCCTGGTTCCTGAAAGCAGGGAAGAGTTGACGACTGAGGGCGGATTGGATGTGGCTGGACAAATCAGTAGAGCGAAGCAGGCCTGTGAAAGATTGAAAGCAGTCGGAATTCGGGTGTCGTTATTTATTGATGCGGATGAAAAGCAGATCAATGCCGCCCGTGATGTGGGGGCTGAGGTCATTGAGCTACATACAGGCCATTTTGCTGATGCTGAGTATGGAACAAAGACTGACATTGAATTGGTAAGGATTATTTCTGGCGTAGAGCAGGCAATATCTCTAGGTTTGAAAGTAAATGCAGGGCATGGCCTGAATTATCAGAATGTGAGTCGTATCGCCCAAATTCCGGATATTGACGAATTAAATATTGGTCACGGTATTATCGCCAGAGCAGTATTTACTGGTCTGGGTGAAGCTGTGAAAGAAATAAAAACCATCATGCAAGTAGCTAGAACCCCATTAGATTCATGAGGATTTTGAATTCAGAGATATCCAGACGTCGCACATTTGCAATTATCTCTCATCCAGATGC
>CAZDFI010000003.1:4705-21127 GCA_964504725.1 uncultured Enterobacteriaceae bacterium | reverse complement strand
GATGCAGGCAAAACGACAGTCACTGAGCAAATATTATTATTCGGCGGCGCGATACAAACTGCCGGAACAGTGAAAGCCAGAAAGTCATCGAGGCATGCGACCTCAGACTGGATGGAGATGGAAAAAGAAAGAGGCATATCTATTACCAGTTCAGTGATGCAATTTGGATACAATGACCATATAGTCAATTTACTTGATACACCGGGACATGCGGATTTCTCTGAAGATACATATAGGACATTAACGGCAGTTGATTCTGCGTTGATGGTCATTGATGTGAGTAAAGGTGTTGAGGAACGCACACTTAAATTGATGGAAGTATGTCGTCTGCGCAACACGCCTATTATCACCTTTATCAATAAACTTGATAGAGAGGGAAAGGATCCGATCGATTTATTAGACGAAATAGAAAGTGAGTTAGGCATCAGGTGTGCACCAGTGACCTGGCCGGTAGGGATGGGTAGTCGTTTACAAGGAATATACCATCTGAATGATGACTACATCCGTATGTACAATAAAACAGATAAAAGCGCACACGGGAAAATCGTTGAAGGTCTTGATTCTGAAGAATGTGAAACACTTCTATCTGGAACATTTGATGATATTAAAGAAGAAATTGAATTAGTTCGTGGTGCATGCGAGGAATTTAATCTCGCGGATTTTCTACAAGGCAAGCAAACGCCTGTGTTTTTTGGCTCAGCCCTGAACAATTTTGGTATTGCTGAATTTCTTGATTGCTTGTCAGATTATGCGCCAGCTCCTCAATCAAGGACAGCAATTGAAAGAGAAGTAAAATCCGATGAACCAAATTTCACTGGTTTCGTATTCAAGATTCAGGCGAATATGGATCCAGCACATCGAGATAGAATCGCTTTTATAAGAATTTGTTCAGGTCAATACCAAAAAGGTATGAAGATGAGGCATGTCAGAATAGAACGTGATATACAAGTATCCAATGCCTTGACATTTATGGCAGGTAGCCGGGATCAGGCCGACGTTGCCTGGGCTGGTGATATTATTGGCATACATAACCATGGCACGATTCAAATTGGTGATACTTTCACTCAAGGCGAGTCATTGTCATTTACAGGAATTCCATTTTTTGCGCCCGAATTATTCCGAAGAGTACAACTCAAAGATCCGCTCAAAGCCAAAGCATTACTAAAAGGATTAATTCAGTTAGGTGAAGAAGGCGCAACACAGGTATTTAGACCTTTGGACAATAACGATCTGATAGTTGGAGCTATCGGTGTACTACAATTTGACGTGGTCGCTGCCCGATTGAAACAAGAATATGGTGTCGAATGTATTTATGACAACGTGCCTGTGGCAACAGCCAGATGGATATCCTGTACTGATGAAAAGATTTTGCAAAAATTCAGAAATAAGGCATCTTCTAATCTGGCTATTGATGGGGGTGATCGATTAACTTATATCGCCCCATCATTGGTTAATCTGAATCTTGCGATTGAACGCTGGCCAGAAATTGAGTTCAAGGCGACCTGCGAACATGGCGAGCAAAATTGATTTGTTATTTTGAATTATCCACCTTGAATGATTCCCTTCTGATCGTAAAAATCAGAAGGGGAATATTATTTAGCCAGAATTTTTAATCAACCTTGATATTTTTTTGATTATTTTCTTCAACTTTTACTGATGGACTAGCAGATTTATTTTGCTGCAAGATTCGATCAGGATGAGGGGCGACTTTAATCTTTTTCGTACCAGTGTCAGAGACCGGAGCCCGTTTGGCAAGTGATGATTCGGCTTGTTTTACTTCGGTATTTTCTGCTAGATGTTGTGCTGTAGCAACTGTTGCTACATGGGTCGCGGGTTTATTAGACGTTTGTGTAGAATCTTTATCAGTTGAAAACTCAGTACCAGAAGTTGAATTCTCTTTGATGGTGCTCTGAGGAACAGGTTCTTTGTCTGGTGCCTGATCCCGGACGATATTCCCGGTGGTTTCTGTCGATGAATCCACCTCTTTTTTCTGAGTTGTATTTTTTTGGATCGATTTTTCCATAGAAGATTTTTCTTGGGAAGAATTCTCCTGGGAAAATTTTTCCTGGGACGTGTTAGTTTGAGCTGAATCGGCCTGTGGTGATCCAGACTCCAAAGACGTGTCACTGACAGAATCCGGACTTTGTCTTTGATCTTTAGCGCGAGGCCGTCTACGACCACCTCTTCTGCCACGGCGGGACGAACCAGAGTTATTTTTTGATTCAGGGTTTGCTGTATCAGGATTCGATGCAGCAGCGTTAGATAAATTGGGGTTCGTTGTATTGTTTGAACTAGTTTGTGGTGCCACCTTTGGATTAGCTTTAGACCCTGTGGTTGCCGATTTTGAGCCCTGATTGCTTTTTCTATTGGGCTTATTGCGTTGGCGATATCCCGAACGATTATTTCTGTTCGTTCTGTTTTGATTAACATTACGGGTGTGGCTGGCACGATGACTGTTTCTATTAGTGCCTCTGGTTTTACCCGGTTCTTTGACATCTTCATTCGAGGTGCCAAATAATCGATTAATTAACCTTGAAATAAATCCTGCTGTTTTCTCGGTTTTCCCTTTGGCGGTAACAGGCTTTTCCGGAATAATTTGTTGTACGGCCGGTTGTTCAACGACGGTTTTATGTGTACGTAGTCCCGTGTCTTTTACATCATTCTCAATCTCAGTAACAAGGCTGTAGCTCGCTTGTTGATGTTCTGAGTCGCTCGCCTTTGATAAAGGGATCCTTTGCACCTGATATTGCGGTGTTTCTATTGATGGTGATGGAATGACAATAATTTCAACATCGAGTCTTTGTTGTAATTCACTTATAGTCTGGCGTTTTTCATTCAAAAGAAATGTCGCAGCTGATACGGGCAAATTAACAATTACCTTGGCTGTAGAGTCTTTCATGGCTTCTTCTTCAATTATTCTCAAAACAGCCAACGATATGGATTCGATGTCACGGATAGTGCCTTGGCCATCACAGCGTGGGCAGGGTAAATGACGTGATTCCCCTAATGAAGGACGTAATCTTTGTCGCGACATCTCCAATAAACCAAAGCGGGATATTTTTCCTACCTGAACTCTTGCTCGATCGACACGCAGGCATTCCTTAATACGATTTTCGACTTCGCGTTGGTTTTTACTGACCATCATATCAATGAAGTCAATGACAATAAGCCCACCTAAATCACGTAACCTTAACTGTCTGGCTATTTCTTCAGCAGCCTCCAGATTTGTGTTGAAGGCAGTTTCTTCAATATCACTGCCTTTAGTGGCGCGCCCGGAATTAATATCGATACTAACCATGGCTTCAGTATGGTCAATAATTAATGACCCCCCTGAGGGTAAACGGACTTCACGAGAGAAGGCTGATTCGATCTGGCTTTCAATCTGGTATCTGGTGAAAAGCGGATCATCCTCCTCATAGTGTTTAAGCTTATGCAGATTTTGTGGCATCACCTGCTGCATAAATTCCAGACTTCGTTGATAAACTTCCTTGTCATCTACCCAAATTTCCGCGATATCTGTACGTAGATAGTCTCGAATAGCACGAATAATTACCTCACTTTCCTGGTATATCAGAAATGGAGCAGGGCGTTCGTTTGCCGCTTTAGCAATCGCCTCCCATAAAGTTGTGAGGTAATCAGTATCCCATTGCAACTCCTCTTTAGATTTGCCAATACCAGCGGTTCTCAGGATGAGTGCGGTATTTTCAGGAATATCGAGCTGACTCATGACTTCACGAGCTTCGGCACGATCAGCCCCTTCAATTTGACGTGAAATACCACCAGAGCGGGGGTTATCTGGCATCAGCACAAGATATCTGCCTGCCAGACTGATCATTGTGGTTAGGGCAGCACCTTTATTGCCACGCTCTTCCTTTTCAATCTGAATGATGAATTCCTGTCCTTCACTAATAGCATCCTTGATATTAATCCGACCACGTTGGCCAGATTCAGGCTTCTTTTTGAACAGGGTTCGGGATATTTCTTTTAGGGGTAAGAAACCATGACGATTGCCGCCATAATCGACAAAAGCGGCTTCCAGACTCGGTTCGATACGAACCACACGGCCTTTGTATATATTGGATTTCTTCTGGGTTCGATTGGTGGATTCAATATCCAGATCGTATAATTTTTGGCCATCAACCAGCGCCACACGCATCTCTTCAGGCTGAGTTGCGTTAATCAGCATTCTCTTCATTTTTGTGTTCCTTTGTATGCGCTCTACCAATAGCAGTCTCAGACAGCGTTTCATCGTCTATCTGATGCAACACACGCTTCAGCAGGAAGCGTCTATTTAGGCTATTGGGAGCGCCTGTTATCACTCATTACATCTAAAGGAGTGATAAATAACATTGTGTTATGAGGTTTGTTTAATTACCTATTCTAATCTGCCACTACTGGCTAATTAGTAACTACTGAGATAAAACCTCTGCTCGTTGGAATATTAAAGCCGTCTGGCCGAATCATTTCGCGGGCATTCACTGGTTATGAAGGGATGGGGAGGCAATCGTTGACTCATTTGCCATCAACACCACTGTTGCTACCGGCTTCACAACATCAGCTAGTGCTGTCTGTCGTAATTAAATACCACCCAAAAAAGACTACATGGCGGTTCAAAATATCCGAAAATGTCCGTATTCCAGCGACTAATATAACAATGTTGATATACTCCCGCAAATATGACAGCAAAAATAATTGAGCAGCAGCAGGTATCCATTCTTAGAGTAGATGATGAACACGCTGACAGACGCCTGGATAACTTCCTGATAGGCCATTTTGGTAGCATTCCCAAGACCCGAATCTATCAAATGATCAGAAAAGGTGAAGTTCGGGTCAATAAAGGCAGGATTAAACAAGATTATCGCCTACAGACCGGTGATATGGTCAGAATTCCTCCTGTGTACCTTACTCCCAGAGAAAATTCATCCAGCCCCCCAGAAAGGCTGTCAGAGTTAATTAGAAACAGTATTATTCATGAAGATGAGTATTTGATCGCCATTAACAAACCCTCAAACGTGGCGGTTCATAGTGGCAGTGGTGTTGAATATGGTGTGATTGAGATACTGCGTGCGCAACGGCCAGAGGCGCATTTCCTTGAGTTGATTCACCGGCTGGACAGGGCAACATCGGGTTGTCTATTGATCGCAAAAGACCACAAAACCCTAAGAGGAATGCATGACCTGCTAAAAGTTGGAGGTGTTAAAAAAAACTATCTCGCGCTTTTGAAGGGACAATTGATGGACACTTTGCGAACGGTCGATGTGCCATTGAGTAAGACGGGCACCATCCCGGGGGACCGCAAGGTCACCGTTGACAAAACAGGAAAACAGGCATTAACACATTTTCACTTACTGGAACGCTTTAATGTCGCCTCGCTTTCTCGTGTTGAATTAATGACAGGGAGAACACATCAAATCAGAGTACATGCGGCTTATATAGAACACCCACTGGCTGGTGATGATAAATATGGTGATTGGGAATTTAATCAGGCAATGAAAAAATCAGGATTGAAAAGATTATTCCTGCATGCAGAAACATTGTCATTCGAAATGCCAGATACAGGAAAACAAGGCACAGGCAAACAGATAAATCTTACGGCGCAGCTACCACACGAGCTTGATCAATGCCTGAATAATTTGGCGTGACGTATCGTCGATAAAATGATATGGATCTGACAAGCAATAAAAAATTCAAATTATTGGTTTTTGATTGGGATGGTACATTGGCCGATTCAGAAGCATGTATCGTCGACGCGATGCAGCTAGCTTCAGCAGAGGCAGGGTTAGCAGAATGCAGTAAGGCACAGATTCGAGATGTGATTGGATTAAGTCTTGAAGGCGCGATTGAATTATTATTTCCGGATGCCGACAAAAGGGGAAAGAAACAGATCGCAGACAGATATCGTGAGTATTATTTTTCAACGGCAACAAGCACTGTGCCTCTGTTCGAAGGGGTGGTAGATACACTGGAAAAATTAAATCAGGATAATTATTTCCTTGCCGTAGCGACTGGAAAGAGCAGGAAGGGGCTGGATCGTTCACTCATCGAGACGGGGTTGGCTAAATACTTCCATACGACACGCTGTGCCGATGAATCGATTTCAAAGCCTGATCCGCAGATGCTGATTGAAATTATAGAATTTTTTGGACTTGAAGCACCGGACACGTTGATGATTGGTGATAGTGAGTATGATTTGAAAATGGCAAACAACGCGGGGGCGCAAGCAGTTGCAGTGAGCTATGGTGTTCACGATGCCAATCGACTGCAACAATGTGCGCCACTTGGAGTCATATATCATATTACTGAATTATCAGACTTTTTATAGCTATACTTGTTACAGCTATATGTAACACTAATAGATCAAACGAGGTTTAAGCAGACAATGAGCGAGCAACAATCCAGTAATCATCAGCCAGAATTTGAGCAAGCGTTGGTGAATAAAATAGCAGCAGAAGCAATCACTGAACAACGTCGCGCAAGACGATGGGGCGTATTTTTCAAGCTATTTATGGTGGTTTACGTTTCGGTATTTACATTAATGTTTTTTGTGGATGGTTGGGATGGTGCCTCAATAAGCGGTAAGAAACATACTGCTTTGATTGATATTTCCGGGGTGATTTCAGCAGAGTCACAGGCGAATGCAGATTATATTGTCAGTGGATTACGCGCTGCTTTTGAAGATAAAAACACAGCGGGTATTATTTTGCGAATTAATAGTCCTGGTGGTAGCCCTGTTCAGGCCGGTTACGTGAACAGCGAAATATACAGATTACGTGAAGAATATCCTGATATACCTTTATATTCGGTGATTACTGATATATGTGCTTCTGGTGGGTACTACATCGCTACCGCAGGAGATAAAATTTATGCTGATAAGGCCAGTGTGGTTGGCTCGATCGGCGTCATTATGTCAGGTTTTGGATTTGTCGATACAATAGAGAAACTCGGTATCGAGCGTCGATTGTTACATGCGGGTGAAAATAAAGGTTTCCTCGATCCATTTTCCCCTTTGAAGTCAGAAGAAGTTGATCATGTTGAAACATTACTGACAGATATTCATCAGCAATTTGTTGATGTGGTCAAAAAAGGACGTGGCGATAAACTCGTAAATGATAAAAAGATATTTTCAGGGTTAATCTGGACGGGTGAACAGTCGGTAGAGTTAGGTCTTGTGGATGCGCTTGGTAGTCCCGGTTATGTCGCCAGGGAGGTGATTGGTGCTGAAAAGATTGTCGATTTTACCAAGCGGAAAACTTTCATGGATCAGTTCGCAAGCCAAATCGGTGCAACATTTGCGAGATCAATTAGTTCAATACTGGCAGGTTTTGAAATTAGATGAATTTCATATTCGTAAGTCGTAATTCGTGAAGAGTGAAGTGTAGATATTACGCGTGTGAAATAAATTACGAGTCACGAGTCACGAATTACGGATACGTCTGAACACTGCACCCGTCAAGCGGGTATTGAACAGAACATTTCCCAGTATAATGGCTATAAAGGCAGACAATCATGAGATTGTCAGGGAACACTCAGATTTTCATTCCTTAGCATTTCAGATAGTCGGATGAGCGGTAAACCAATAAGACTTGTCGGATCCTCCCCCTCCATTCGCTGAACCAGAGAGATGCCGTAGCCTTCGGACTTAAAACTGCCGGCACAATCATAAGGTGTTTCCTTATGCAGATAGCGTTCAATTTCATCCTCAGTCAGATCACGAAAATGCACGGTATAACGGACACAGTCTTTTTGTGTTCTGTTATGTGTTGTGTTGAGAACACAGAGGCCAGTTAAAAATACAATAGACTTGTGACTGATTTTTTTTAATTGGTTTCTGGCATTTTCATAAGTGCCGGGTTTTGTTAAGACTTCATCATCAGTGATGGCGACTTGATCTGAACCGATAATCAGTGAACCTGGATGCGAGGAGGCAATTGTCCTGGCTTTAGTTTCTGCCAACCTCACCACGAGCTCTGTTGGCGTTTCTCCTTCAATCTGTAATTCATCTACATCGGGTGACACACTTTCGAAGGGAATTTCGAGTCTTTGTAAAAGTGAGCGGCGGTAGGCTGAAGATGATGCGAGAATGAGATTAATCAGAGTTTCCTTCCAACAGGGTTTATTAAGGGTTGATTAGAGCTGATAATTACCTGTCAAGTCAATGGCTTATGTGGAAAAACTGTAAAATTTTGACAGTCATACCCTGTATCGATACACTTTGCCGCCTGATGCTACCTGAGCTGCCAGAAATGATCGATCCAATGCGTCTTGCAAAGATCGGAAAAGAATTTTCAGGAAGCTATGATTTGCGTCAATTTGGTCGCGTAAATACTTCTTTGGAAGATGATTTGAACATTGAAATATCTTCTCGGCAGGTATCGTTCCAACTTGAATTTTCCAGGGATGATGAAAATCGCATTATTAGCATTGTTGGAAGCATAGAAACGAGTCTACCTCTGGTTTGTCAACGTTGTATGCAGCCAATGCAATACCAGTTAAGTGGGATTATTAATATGGCTATCGTCAGTAATGAAGCAGAGGCAGAAGAGCTGCCCGCTGAGTTTGAGCCATATATAGACTCGGGAGTCCCTGTGAAACTTCAGGACTTCATAGAAGATGAGTTGTTGTTGGCGATGCCTTTGGTCCCCCTGCATGAAGAGCAGGAATGCCCAGCAGCTAACAAGTTCAAACATGAGCAAACAGTAAGAGAAAATCCTTTTGCTGAGTTAAAGAATTTGAAATTAAGTAACTAGTTAGGAGAGAATTAGCGATGGCTGTTCAAAAAAGTAAGAAATCCGTCTCACGCCGTGGCATGAGACGTTCACATGATGCATTGAGTGCAGAGACGCTATCTATCGAGCCAAACTCGGGTGAAACACACCGGCGCCACCATGTAAGTGCAAATGGGTATTACCGTGGTAATAAAGTAGTAGAAAATAAAGAAGATTTAGATCAGGATTAATTAAACTTGGACTGTTTGTTATTAAATTGCCAGTCCACCATCATCTTTATTTTTTCTATATGGTAAATATTAGGCAGGGATGTTTTCCGCAACAATGAGGTTATTTTGGACGTCACCATAGCACTAGATGCAATGGGAGGTGATCACGGCCCGACCGAGATTCTTCCCGCCGCACTCCATGTTTTGAAAAAGCACAGAAACCTGCACCTTGTCCTGGTCGGTCAGGAAGAGGTTCTGCGCAAGGCATTCGCAGATAATAATGTTGTGGCAAATGATCAGATCAGCGTCAGACATGCATCCGAAACGGTAGAAATGCATGAATTACCTTCCAGGGCATTGCGTAGAAAAAAAGATTCTTCAATGCGAATTGCCATTAATATGGTTCAGGACGGTGAGGCCCAGGCCTGTGTCAGTGCCGGTAATACAGGTGCATTAATGGCTATATCCAGGTTTGTTCTGAAAATGTTGCCGGGGATTGACCGACCTGCAATATGCTCCACTATGCCTGCTTTGCAAGGGCATACACACTTGCTTGATCTTGGTGCAAACGTTGACTCAAGCGCGGAACAATTGTTTCAGTTTGCTGTCATGGGTTCTGAATTAGCCAGTGCCGCCGAAGATATGGAAGGACCAACTGTCGCACTGCTGAATGTCGGTTCTGAAGAAATGAAAGGTAATGATCGTGTCAAACTTGCAGCAACACTTTTGGCTGAAAGTCATCTTAATTACGTTGGATTTGCCGAAGGTACAGATATATATAGCGGAAAATTTGATGTGATTGTGTGTGATGGTTTTGTTGGCAATATCGCACTAAAAGCAAGTGAAGGTGTCGCAGGGTTGATGAGCCAACATGCAAAGAATGCTTTCCAGAAGTCTTTTTATGGAAAACTGGCTGCTTTGGTGACCATGCCAGTGCTCAAAGACATTCGGCGTAAGCTTGATCCCCGTCGTTATAATGGTGCAAGTTTACTTGGCCTTAAGGGAATCGTGGTGAAAAGTCATGGTAGTGCCGACAAGGTATCCTTTGCTCATGCAATCGAAGAAGCCATTGTAGAGGTTGAAAAAAATGTTCCAGACAGAATCAGTGTCAGACTCGAAGAGTTATTGACAGCGAGAGAATTAATTTGATTTACTCCAGCATTACAGGCACGGGGGGGTTTTTACCAGAACGTATTATGGGAAATACAGAACTGGAGCAAATGGTGGACACCTCTGATGAGTGGATCAGAAGTAGAACTGGCATCATCAAAAGGCACATCGCCGCTGAAGATGAAACGACATGCGATCTCGCAGAACATGCGGCACGCAAGGCAATGGAAGCTGCTTCAGCAAGTCCGGATGATATCGATTTAATTATTGTCGCAACGACAACACCTGACCTCGTTTTTCCCAGTACAGCCTGTTTATTACAAGAACGTTTGGGTGTGAGTGGGTCAGCTGCCTTTGATGTGCAAGCAGTGTGCACGGGCTTTATTTATGCGCTTGGTATTGCTGACAAGTTTATCAAGACTGGCTCTGCCAAAAAAGCATTAGTGGTGGGTGCTGAGACCTTGTCACGTATTATTGACTGGACAGATAGAGACACTTGCGTGCTGTTTGGCGATGGTGCGGGAGCTGTCGTATTGGAAGCAAGTGAACAACCAGGGATTCTCTCGACGTTTTTGCATGCCGATGGACAACATAAAGATTTATTAAAAGTTGCTGTAGGCATTTCTACAGATTATGCCTCAGTTAAAGATGGCAATGCGTATATGCAAATGCAAGGCAATGAAGTATTTAAAATGGCTGTAAATACCTTAGGCAGAATTGTTGATGAAACATTGGCAGCGAATAATCTTGAGAAGAAAGACATAGATTGGCTGGTGCCTCATCAGGCCAATACAAGGATTATTTTAGCGACGGCAAAAAAACTCGACATGTCGATGGATAAAGTTGTCTTAACGGTTGACCAGCATGGTAATACCTCAGCAGCTTCAGTGCCATTGGCTCTCGATGTTGCAGTAAGAGATGGCAGGATACAGCGTGGAGATAAACTTTTGTTAGAAGCTTTTGGTGGTGGGTTTACCTGGGGTTCAGCTTTAATAGATTATTAGTTTATTTTGAGATAATACTTCGAAAGAATTAGAAGATGACAATTGCATTTGTATTTCCCGGGCAGGGTTCCCAATCTTTAGGAATGTTGGCTGAATTGGCGGCTTCCCATTCCACAGTTCAATCTACATTTGCAGAAGCTTCGGACGTGCTTTCTTATGATTTGTGGCAGCTCGTACAGGAAGGCCCTGAAGCGGAACTGAATAAAACAGCAAAGACACAGCCTGCATTGCTGGCAAGTAGTGTAGCCATATGGCGAATTTGGAACGAATTATCACAAAACCAGCCTGTCATTATGGCTGGGCATAGTTTAGGTGAATATTCAGCATTAGTCTGTTCGGCTGCCCTCAGTTTTACGGATGCAATTCAACTGGTTGCCGATAGAGGAGCCTATATGCAGGATGCTGTACCAGCAGGGATTGGAAGTATGGCGGCAGTTCTGGGACTTGAGGACAGTCAAATTGAAACAGTCTGTGAACAAGCAGCGCAGGGACAGATAGTTTCTGCAGCAAATTATAATTCTTCTGGACAAGTGGTCATTGCAGGACATAAAGAAGCCGTAGAACGAGCAGTTGAACTGGCAAAGGTTGCAGGAGCCAAGCGCTCAGTGATTTTGCCAGTGAGTGTGCCCTCTCATTGTGAACTCATGCAAAAAGCAGCTGATCAATTTGCAGAGCGATTGGACACAGTCAATTTTGAGCAACCGAATATTCCGGTTCTGCATAATGTTGATGCAACAGAACGCAGTGATGTCAGTGAAATCAAGCTAGCGCTGCAAGGTCAACTTTATCAGCCAGTCCAATGGGTTGAAACGATTCAGAAAATGCTCAACAAGGGCGTCAATACCGTCATTGAATGTGGACCGGGCAAAGTATTAAGTGGTTTGATTAAGAGAATTGGTCGCAGTTTGAATATTTTCCCCGTGTTTGATCCGGCATCATTGGAAAAAGCCCTTGGTGGACTAACTGACTAAGATGAGGACAGGGGTATGAAACTTGAAGGACAAACCGCATTGGTTACGGGTGCAAGCCGGGGCATCGGCCAGTCTATTGCATTGACTTTAGCGAAAGCAGGGGCACATGTTATTGGTACGGCCACCTCAGACAGTGGTGTTGAGGCCATTATTAAAAGATTTGGCGATGAGGGCTTGCAAGGCAGTGCCTATGTTTTAGATGTGGCAGATACTTCTTCAGTAGCAGTATTTGCAGAAGCGCTGAAGGCAGACGGTCACGTTCCAGGCATATTGGTCAACAATGCAGGAATCACTAGGGATAACCTTTTGATGCGCATGAAAGACGACGAATGGGAAGATGTTATAAATACCAATTTGAATGCTATTTACAGGATCAGTAAAATGTGTCTGCGCGGCATGATGAAGGCACGACAGGGAAGAATTATTAACATCACCTCCGTCGTCGCGATGTCTGGAAATCCCGGACAAACGAATTATGCAGCATCAAAGGCGGGAATGATTGGTTTTACCCGCTCTTTGGCCAGAGAGGTTGGCTCACGCGGAATTACTGTTAATGCAGTCGCACCTGGATTTATAGAGACAGATATGACGGATGCTTTGGAAGATGAGCAAAGAGATACATTGCTCAAGCAAATTGCACTGAATCGGTTAGGTAAGGTCAATGAAATTGCTGAAGTAGTCAGTTTTCTGGCATCAGCTGACGCAGTTTATATTACGGGAGAAACAATTAATGTGAACGGCGGTATGTATATGGGATAGTGATTATTCAAATATAAATCATTAGATAGTTAGACTATCTTTTTGATTAGAAAAGAAAAAATTTATTTATACAATATCCGGGTTGAAAGTTATCTGCATTTCACTAAACTAGACCCGCTATTCGGCCAACTGGTCGTAAGGGAGGATAATTTCATCATGAGTAGTGTTGAAGAACGCGTTAAAAAAATCGTTGTAGAGCAGTTAGGGGTAAAAGAAGACGAAGTTACAAATGAAGCTTCTTTTGTGGATGATTTGGGTGCAGATTCGCTGGATACAGTCGAACTGGTCATGGCTCTTGAAGAAGAGTTCAAGACAGAAATTCCCGATGAAGAAGCGGAGAAGATTACATCAGTACAGCTTGCAATTGATTATGTCAGTGCGCATATGGAGTAAGTCCATTCGCTGAATGTATGAAAGGCCGCGTTAATGAAATAACGCGGCCTTTTTCTATTGTCAGAGACAGATGTCATAATAGAAGCACTGAAATACAATGGTGGTTTAGAAGATAAAAAGGGTTAAAAATTGAGTAAAAGACGTGTAGTAGTCACTGGGATAGGTTTGTTGACACCTGTTGGTAACAATGTCACCGAGACATGGAATAATATTCAGAATGGTGTCAGTGGTATAGGCCTAATAGAACATTTTGATACATCTGATTTTTCTGTACGTATCGGTGGTTCTATCAAAAATTTTGACGCGACTGATTATATTCCCCGTAAGGATATGAAAAAAATGGATCCGTTTATCCATTATGGGATGGTTGCCGGGAGCCAGGCCATTGAAGACTCTGGCCTGGAAATTACCGAGGAAAATGCGCATAGAGTTGGTGTTGCGGTTGGATCGGGAATTGGAGGGCTGGCAGGCATAGAAAAATGTACTGAACAATTTCTTAATGGTGGACCTCGCAAGATTTCCCCGTTTTTTGTGCCAAGTAATATCATTAATATGATCTCGGGTAATCTTTCGATTAAATACGGCGCAAAGGGTCCCAATTTTGCCATTGTCACTGCCTGTACGACAGGAACGCATAATATTGGTGATGCTGCCAGGTTAATTGAATATGGTGACGCCGATGTCATGGTTGCAGGAGGCGCTGAAATGGCAAGCTCACCAACATGTTTAGGTGGTTTCGCCTCAGCAAAGGCATTATCAACACGCAATGATGACCCGCAAGCAGCCAGTAGACCATGGGATAAGGACAGAGATGGTTTCGTCCTCAGTGACGGTGCCGGGGTGATGGTATTGGAAGAATTTGAACATGCTAAACAACGTGGTGCAAAGGTCTACGGCGAATTGATTGGTTACGGTATGAGTGGCGATGCGTATCACATGACCGCACCTTCGGAAGATGGCAATGGTGCAGCAAGATGTATGGAGAATGCCCTGAGAAATGCAGGAATCAATCCTGAACAGATTGATTATATTAATGCACATGGGACATCTACCCCTGCAGGTGATGTTGTAGAAACTAGAGCTATGAAACGTGTATTTGCTGACCATGCCGGGAAATTGGCAATCAGTTCTACCAAGTCAATGATTGGTCACTTGCTGGGTGCGGCCGGGGGAGTTGAAGCTGTACTGTCTGTACTTGCACTACGGGATCAGGTTGCACCACCTACAATTAATCTGGATAACCCAGATACTGAATGTGATCTGGATTTTGTACCACATGAAGCACGGCAGATGAAAATGGAGATAGCATTATCAAATTCTTTCGGGTTTGGTGGTACCAATGGGACATTAATATTCAGGCGAGTTGAATAAATCGGATAATTGTCCCGGAAAATATTCTAGGCAAAATATACCAGGCAAGATCATGTTTCTCTTAAATGGACAGAGCACAGGCAGTATAGATATGCTGGATAGAGGCTTGCATTACGGTGACGGTCTATTCGAAACGCTAGCGGTTATTGACCAACAGCCATTGTGCTGGGAAAAACATCTTCAGCGATTGTTGTCAGGGTGTACAAGGCTCAAGATCGATTTTGATGATGTTGATATTCTTAAATTGGAAGTCTCTTCCCTATGTGAAAATATCGATAATCATTCAGAACGTGCCGTCCTGAAAATCACAATTACCAGTGGCAAAGGGGGGAGGGGATACAAAAGGGGCAATGCAGGCGTAAAACCTACCCGACTGCTTGCAGTACATCCCTGGCCAGACTATCCAGACAAGTATTCAACAGGAGGAATACAAGCTCATTTGTGTTCTACCACGCTTGGACATAGTCCCGAACTTGCCGGCATCAAACATTTAAACAGATTAGAGCAGGTGCTGGCTCGTAATGAATGGGGGAACACTGACGTCATGGAAGGATTGATGTTGGATCTCGATGCTAATGTCATTGCAGGCACGATGAGTAATCTATTTGCAATTTATCCCGATAAGAAATTATTGACACCAGATCTTTCCCTATGTGGCATTGAAGGAATTGTGCGGCAATCCATACTGGATCACAGCTCCGAATTTGGTTACAAGAGTGAAATATGCAAGTTGTCATTAGAGGATATTTATTCTGCCAGGGAAGTATTCTTTTGTAATAGTATCGCAGGCATCATGCCGGTAAAGCAGTTAGCTGATCACAAATATTTTTCACAGGCCAATGCAAATGAGATCAAACAATTTCTAATCTCACGAGAGGTCATTGCGCCATCGTGAAGCGAGTTTTGTTATTCATTTTTGTTCTGTCGTTTATCGCAGGTGGGCTGACAGCATGGTGGTTTTGGCATGATATGCAGATGCAGTTGGACTTAGCTATTAAAATCAAATCAACCACTCCGATTACCTACACCATCAAATCAGGCACAAGTCTCAAAAAAATAGGTGAGGATTTAACGCAGCGTGGAATATTACAACATCCATATTACTTTATGCTTGAAGGGCGACTGCAGGGCAGTGATTCACGTATTAAGGCAGGAGAATATTTGCTGAATCCTGAAACGACGCAGAGACAATTACTGGCGCAATTCGTCGACGGCAAAGTGGTGCAACATTCTCTGTCGCTTATCGAAGGCTGGTCATACAAGAAAATAATGAATGCAGTAAGCAGTAATGAAAGACTTGTACAGACACTGCCAAATGTCGACGGTAAAATTGTAATGACAGCCCTGGGCTATCCTGAAGTAGACCCAGAGGGCCGATTTTTTCCAGATACTTATCATTTCCCCTCCGGCATGACAGATATCGAATTTTTGCATCGAGCCTATGAAGCGATGGAACATGTTCTGCAAAAAGAATGGCAAGAAAGGGATGATGGATTACCGTATAAGACATCAGATGAAGCATTGATCATGGCCTCCATTATTGAAAAGGAGACTGCTGTCGCTGAAGAACGCGCAGCGATAGCAGGTGTATTTGTCCGAAGGTTACAAAAGGGTATGAAATTACAGACTGATCCAACGGTAATTTATGCCATGGGAGATGATTTCCATGGGAATATACGTCGCAAGGATTTGAAAATAGATTCACCGTACAATACCTATTTTTATGCAGGGTTGCCGCCAACACCAATCGCATTGCCTGGCGTCGAAGCGATACATGCAGCACTGCACCCTGAGGCAGGAGATAGTTTATATTTTGTTGCAAAAGGTGATGGCTCACATTATTTTTCAAAAACTTTGAAAGAACATAATCGTGCTGTTG
>CAZDFI010000003.1:2785-4695 GCA_964504725.1 uncultured Enterobacteriaceae bacterium | reverse complement strand
AAAATAATTTATTCATGATTGCACCAGGAAAAGGCTGCTTGATTACATTAGAAGGGATTGAAGGTGCCGGTAAAAGCACTCATATCCAATTTATTGATGAGCAATTGCGACAGGCAGGCAGAGAGGTACTTATCACACGCGAACCAGGTGGAACAAATTTAGGTGAAGGAATACGTGAGCTCTTGCTTAAAAAAAACGAAGAGCTCATGTTTGAAGAGACAGAACTTCTTTTGATGTTTGCAGCAAGAGCACAACATGTACAGCAAGTTATTTTGCCGGCCATCAATGCTAACAAGATTGTTATTTGTGATAGATTTACCGATTCAAGTTATGCCTATCAGGGGGGAGGGCGTGGACTCCCTCTTAAAAAAATTCAACAACTGGAAGCGTGGTTATTTTCAGGGGGGTTGTCCGGGTTTAAACCTGATTTAACCATATTGCTGGATTTGTCAGTTGAAACCGGGCTGTCTCGTGCCAAGGCCAGGAGTGAAGCCGATCGATTCGAAATTGAAACTGTGAATTTTTTCCAAAATGCGCGGGATGTTTTTCTGAAAATTTCACAAGATGAACCAGATCGAGTCGATGTGATTGATGCCGAACAGGATTTAAAAACTGTTCAATCAGCCATTCTAAAAGTGCTTGTCGAGCAAGGACTTTGTTGAGGTAACGTGTGTTAACTACGCAATTGAAACCATTGCCGTGGCAAATCGAGAACTGGAACACTGTTCAACTGGCGATTCGCACCGGAAGGATGCCTCATGCTATTTTATTCACCGGGCCAGTCGGCATTGGTCTGGAACATTTTTCCAAGTGTCTGACAGCAGGCTTGTTATGTGAAAACTCAGAAGTTAATCTTCAAGCTTGTGGAGATTGTCGTTCATGCCACTTAATCCGGGCCGGGAGTCACCCGGACCTGTTCCCCATCGAACCTGAAGAGTCAGGAAAACAGATTAAGGTTGATGAGGTCAGAAAACTGATTGACTTTATTCATCTTAAAAGCCAGTACGGACGCTATAAAATCTCAGTGATTACTCCAGCTGAGGCAATGAACCGAAGTGCGGCAAATTCGTTGCTAAAAACACTTGAGGAGCCACCAGAACAGTCGTTGTTGATACTTTTGAGCCACAGACCTAATTTATTACCGATCACTATCAGAAGTCGTTGTCAGCAGATAAAATTTAACCCTGCCTATGATGAGGAAACGGTGCGCTGGGTTGATCAGAACTTAACATCTGATATGACACCGGACGAGAACGCAAAACATCTACTTACTCAGGCGGGTGGTGCGCCTTTGGCAATTGAGGTGATGTTGGAAAGTAATATTCTGGAAAACCAACGTAAATTACTAGAGGATCTATTTGCGTTGAGAGGCATGCATGAAGATCCCATCAAGGTTGCAGAAAGGTGGAAATCCTACGATTCATCGCAGGTATTATTATGGTTATCACAGTTATTCGCTGATATGGTTCGTATCAAGGTATTGGTACAGCCAGTCAGAATCAGCGATAGAAAGATAAAAGGGCATTTGCAAGAATTGATAAAACAGTTAGAATTACGTGAGTTGTCGGATTTTTATCACCTATTACTTGAAAATTATAGCCTGAGCACCGGCGCAATTAGCTACAATGCCCAGGGACTGTTGGAAGATGTTATTATCTCCTGGCAGAATTTAAATGATAAGCACCAGAGATGAGGGGATATTTGTGAGCGCACCAGGAGGACGTGATCCAAGACAGGGCATTTTGTCATTATCTATACGTGACAAGAGTGCGCTTTATGCGTCTTATATGCCATTTATCAAAAATGGTGGCTTGTTTATTCCTACCGCAAAGCCTTATAGCCTGGGTGATGAAGTGTTCATGTTGTTAAGTCTAATGGAAAGCAAAGAAAAGCTGCCTGTAGCCGGACGT
>CAZDFI010000003.1:0-2775 GCA_964504725.1 uncultured Enterobacteriaceae bacterium | reverse complement strand
AAACAGCAGGTATTGGTGTGCAATTTAGCGAACTGGACAAAGGCGCGACAAGAAGCAAGATTGAGAAACAGTTGGCAGGTGCATTGTCATCAGATCGCCCCACACACACGATGTAAGCATCGCTCCGTAATAAATGTCCGTGCGCATCGGATATTCGTTTTTTTAGACTATTAAACCTACGCGAAAGAAGACCAGAATGCTCGTTGACTCGCATTGTCACATCCCTATGCTTGGACAGGACATGGACGTCGCTGAAGTCATTGCCAATGCAAAAGCACTTGGTGTAGAACATATGTTATGTGTCTCAGTAGATTTGGAGACTTTTCCCGAGATTCTAAGCCTGGCAGAACATTATGACTGTATATATGCCTCTGTCGGCGTTCATCCGAATACCAGTTTGCAGGAAGAGGTTACGCACGAAACACTGGTTCAATTAGCGTCCAATAATAATGTCATTGCTATTGGTGAAACAGGACTGGACTATTTCAGAAGTGAAGGTGACCTGGATTGGCAGCGAGAGCGTTTTCGAACCCATATCAGAGCAGCAAAATCAGTCAATAAACCTTTAATTATCCACACTCGAGAGGTTGGCGAAGACATCACACGAATCCTGCAAGAAGAGGGTGCAGATGAGGTAGGTGGTGTGATGCATTGTTTTGTAGAGGACTGGGAGACGGCTCAAAAGGCCATGGAGATGAATTTTTATATTTCATTTTCCGGTATTGTGACATTCAAGAACGCAAAAGAAGTACAGGAAGTCGCTAAACAAGTACCATTAGAGCGAATGCTGGTTGAAACTGATTCTCCTTATTTGACACCTGCTCCCTATCGAGGACGACCCAATCAGCCAGGATATACCCGCTATGTGGCCGAATTTATAGCAGAGTTGCATGGTACAAGCCTTGAACAGGTTGCTGAACAAACCACGATGAATTTTTTCAAACTATTTAAAATAAATAAACGCAGTTTAAAGTAATAAGCTGGATATTTTAGTGTATATTATTTATGCGCGATGTCTTTATCTGTAAATAGATAATCTTTGAGTTCTTTATCCATGGCAGGGTCTTTTCGTCGGATCAATTCAAGCACCATGGCGGCATGTTCTTTTTCTTCATCACGGTTATGCGCAAGTATTGCTTTCAGATCCTCATCCTTACATGCATCAACACGCTGGTTATACCAGTCAATAGCCTCTAGCTCCTCCATCAGGGAAGTGATTGCTCTGTGCATATCCCTTGTTTCATCTGTTAGTTCATTAATGGGTTCATGATAACCTTCGTTTGCCATTATGATATTTCTTCCAGATTAGTTTATCTGTTTTAAAACAGCATCAAGACTTTCCTTGGCATCCCCAAAATACATGCGTGTGTTATCCTTAAAAAACAATGGATTCTGAACGCCGGCATAGCCCGTTGCCATACTACGTTTTAACACAATCGTTGTTGTACTTTTCCAGCATTCCAACACTGGCATACCGGCGATGGGGCTGTTGGGATCGTCCAATGCAGATGGATTAACGATGTCATTTGCCCCGATCACAACCGTGATATCAACATTTGGGAAATCCTCATTGACTTCATCCATCTCAAAGACGATATCGTAAGGCACTCTTGCTTCAGCAAGTAATACATTCATGTGGCCTGGCATACGGCCAGCAACAGGGTGAATACCAAAGCGGACATTAATGCCTTTTTCGCGTAATTTCTTGGTCATCTCGAAGACCGTGTGTTGGGCCTGTGCGACAGCCATACCATAACCAGGAATAATCATGACTTCCTTGGCATCCAGCAGAAGATGAGAAAATTCTTCCGTTTCAATAGGGATAACTTCACCCTGAATTTCGTCATCACCAGAAGGCACGGCAGTCGGCTCGGTACCAAATCCACCGGCAATCACAGCAATAAACTTACGGTTCATAGCGCGGCACATGATGTAGCTCAGGATTGCGCCGCTACTACCGACCAATGCGCCAACCACGATTAACAGGTCATTGTTTAACATAAATCCAGTGGCTGCAGCGGCCCAACCGGAATAACTGTTAAGCATTGAGATAACGACTGGCATATCAGCACCGCCAATGGCCATGACCATATGGATACCGAAGGTCAACGCGATAACGGTCATGATGATCAATGGTATCATGCCGCTGCCAGTTTCGGCCTGATGTACAAACTCAATGCATAACCAGATGCTGGCAATCAACAGAATCAGATTAAACCAGTGGCGTCCCGGTATTAACATTGGGCTACCACCAATCTTGCCGCTCAGTTTACCGAAGGCGATGACGGAACCGGAAAAGGTAACGGCACCAATCAATACGCCAATATATATCTCAACTTCATGAATGGTTTTTTCGACGCCCATGAGGCCCGAGTCACCCACGAAATTAACGTAGCCGACCAGCACCGCAGCAAACCCCACCAGACTATGGAGTATCGCGACCAGTTCCGGCATCTGTGTCATTTGCACCTTTCTTGCGAGGACCATACCAATGCTGCCACCTATGAGCATGGTGATAATGATGATGTGGAAATTGCTGCTAACTTCCGGCCCAAATACCGTCGCCAAAATGGCAATAGCCATACCGATCATGCCGTAGACATTACCCTTACGCGCCGTTTCCTGATTGCTCAAGCCTCCCAGGGTCAAGATGAACAGGATGGTCGCGCCAATATAAGATACTGTTACTAAACCTACACCCATGACGTTTCCCCTTATTTCCTGAACATTTGCAACATGCGATAGGTGACTGCGAAGCCACCCGCGATGTTGATG
>CAZDFI010000002.1:36430-57124 GCA_964504725.1 uncultured Enterobacteriaceae bacterium | reverse complement strand
AATTCAATGTGTAGTATCTTAGTCCAGTTGTTGTGTAGAATACAAGCTCTTGCATCAAAAATATGAATGAGTATTCATTCAATATATATATTTAACATATTGTTTTATATGCATAATATTAATAGCATATTAAATTATTTATTTAACGATTTAACAGTATAGCAAAAAAATAATTGAATTATGAATGTTACATCAAAACTACGCTATTTGACTAAGTAGTGTCTTGAACCTTATGCTTTCCCAATAAATTTTAATTTAATGTTAGATTGATAAAATTATGGATATAGATGCACCCTTAAAAATTCTGGGCGCTTTAGATATAGAGGCACTAAAGCATGAAATCCTCTCGCTGGAGGATAAAGCCTGGTATGAGCAAGAATATCGCCAGAAAGAGTATGATGTACATACGTATACGGAATCGATCGTGATGATATTTACCGATGGATCAGGCTGGCCAAATATCGAAGTCAGCAAGCAGCCCGGCTGGGACAGATTAGCTGAGGTTGCGGTGCCTGTGATGCATCATATTGTTGATAATTATTATCCGACTGGAGGTACCATCATTCGCGCAATGGCAGCAAAGTTGTTAGCTGGCGGGATAATTAAACCTCACGTAGATTCTCATCCGTCATTCCGTCATGGCCATCGAATCCATGTCCCTATCACAACAAACACTCGTGTACGATTAATGATCGATGGACGTCCCTATCAATTGGAAGTCGGTCAGGCCTATGAAATCAACAATCAGAAAAGGCACAGTGTCATGAACAAAGGCGATGAGGATAGGATAACGTTTATCTTCGATTATGTTCCTGCTGATCATATTGACCGTACTCAATAATCAACGTTTTTATCATACTAATGTGCTTATAAATAATTATTGTTAGCGAGTTGTATATCTTGTTTTCGTTGTTTTTCCTGGCGCAGCATCAACCAGCCTGCGATAACAACGCAGATTCCTACAACAGTAATGATAATAGTGGCTAATGCATTTATATCCGGTGATACACCAAGGCGAATTTTCGAAAAAATCCACATGGGCAATGTGCTGGCTCCAGGTCCGGAGACGAAACTGGTAATTACCAGGTCATCAAGAGATAAGATAAATGCTAGCAGCCAACCGGAAAGCATGGCAGGCGCGATGATGGGTAATGTTATATCGATCGTGACACGGAACGGTCTTCCGCCCAGATCCATGGCCGCCTCTTCCATAGATTGATCCATCGACATCAAACGCGATTGTACAACGACAGCGACAAAGGCCATAGAAAATGTGATATGACCAATCATAATAGTTGTAGCTCCCCGCTGTCCTGGCCAGCCGATAAAGTCCTGCAAACTCACAAAAAGAAGTAATAGAGATAAACCGGTAATCACTTCGGGCATAACCAATGGTGCCAATATCATACCGGAAAATAATAGTCTGCCACGAAATCGTCCCATACGTGTCAGAGCAAGAGCGGCAAGAGTTCCCATCAATGTTGCAATCGTGGCACTAGTAAATGCAATACGCAGACTCAGGAGCGTGGCTTCAATAATTTCCCTGTTATCTAGTAGTGCCAGGTACCAACGGAAGGAAAAACCATTCCAGACAGAAACAATTCGTGAATCATTAAAGGAGTAAATAATCACCATAGCGATCGGGATATAAAGAAACGCATAGCCAAAACACAGGGCTGTAATCAAAAATTTAGAAAGTTGTCTATTCATTCCTGATAATCCGTATCCTCTACCTGATAATGTTGGAAAGCCATCATGGGCACTACCAAAATAAGTAACAGAACAGTTGCAACAGCTGATGATAATGGCCAGTCTCGATTACCGAAAAATTCATCATAGAGTGTTCGGCCAATCATGAGTGAATCAAGGCCACCTAACAATGCGGGAATGACAAATTCACCCAGAGCTGGAATGAATACCAGCATACTTCCGGCGATGATTCCGGGTATGGAAAGAGGCAAGGTAATGTCACGAAAAACCACCATGGGTTTGGCGCCGAGATCGGCGGCAGCTTCATTTAAGTCAAAATCAAGCCTTTCCAGGCTTGCGTACAGGGGCAAGATCATAAAGGGTAAATAAGTGTAGACGATGCCTATATACACGGCGAAATCCGTATATAAAAGTTTTAGAGGCTGTTCGATAAGTCCGATGCTAATTAAAAAATTATTAATAACACCGTGCGTACTTAACATGCCCATCCAGGCATAAACTCGCAATAGAAATGAAGTCCAAAATGGCAAGATAATCAGAATTAATAATAGATTGCGCCAAACGGAACTGGCTCGGGCAATCGCATAGGCCATGGGGTAACCGATGAGTAAGCACAGGGAGGTAGAAATAAACGCGATCTTGATCGATTTTAAATAGCTAATCCAGTACAGGTTATCTTCCAGTAAAAATCGGTAATTATCGAACGTTATATGAAACCAATTATCTGCCTGCTCACTAAAATTAAACATTGTTGTATACGGAGGTTGGGCAACGATCGGATCTGAAAAGCTAATCTTGAAAACGATAACAAATGGAGCAAGAAAAAATATCAATAACCAGAGGTAGGGAGCAGCAATAACAAAGCGCCGCCAGACTATATCCATAATCCTTGGTTGCGGCAGATTAATATTCATTCCGTTAACACTACACTGCTTTGTATGTCCCACGACAGGTAAACTTCTTCGTCCCATTCCAGCACACGTTCGGCAGAACGTATCCGGTTTTGTGCACTGACTTGAATGACTTTACCTGATTCTGTCTGAACCCTGTATATGGACAGATTGCCGTAATAACCTAAATCCCATACAACGCCTTTCAATACAGATATGTCTTCGCCTTCAGGTGGCTCCTTACTGATCATGATTTTTTCAGGTCTGACGGCAATCGTTAATTGATCATTGTGTTGAATTGTATCTAATGAATATGCTTTTACTGTTGCTTCAACTTCAGGGCATTCAATCTCTAAAATATTTCCTGTTATACGGCTGACTTTTCCATCTAAAAGGTTGATTGTGCCAAAAAAATCTGCGACATAGCGATTAACAGGATATTCATAGATCTCTTTTGGTGTCCCACTCTGGATGAACTGGCCGTTATGCATCACTGCGATACGTGATGACAGGATCATGGCTTCTTCCTGATCATGGGTGACCACGATGAAAGTCACGCCAAGCTGATCCTGGATATTCATTAACTCAAACTGTGTTTGCTCGCGTAATTTTTTATCCAGGGCTGCCAATGGCTCGTCTAGCAATAGTACTTTTGGTTTCTTAATCAACGCCCTTGCCAGTGCGACACGTTGTAGTTGACCGCCGGATAATTGATGTGGTTTTCGCTTGGCCAACTCGGTCATTTGTACCAGTTTCAGCATATCCGCTACACGTTGCTGTATTTCATCCTTTGCTACACTTTCTTTCTTTAAGCCATAGGCGACATTTTTCTCAACACTCATATGAGGAAACACTGCATATGACTGAAACATCATATTGACAGGTCGCTCATAGGGAGGGACATTAGTCATGTCAATGCCATCAATCAGGATCCTTCCTGCGCTGGGTCTTTCGAAGCCCGCCAGTATGCGTAGCAATGTGGTCTTGCCACAACCTGAACCACCCAGGATGGCAAATAATTCACCTAAATAGATATCCAGGGATACATTTTTAACCGCAAGGAATCCGTCGAAATCCTTTGAGATATTTTCAATCTGAATAAATGGTTTTGCTTTTGGATCTCGCCAGGTTGGTATTTCTGCTGATTGGTCTGAAGTAGGTTTATTCATACTAAGGGTAAATGCTCTTCAAAGTCCCGATTTAATTCGTGTCCAGGTTCGTGAGCGTGGTCGTTCCAGCTTGGGTGAATAAATGAGAAGTAGTTGCAGTCGTTGCATCATTTCTTCATCGGGATAAATGGCAGGATCGCTGCTGACCTCTGGGTCGACCAGGGCTGTGGCAGAATGGTTAGCATTTGCATAGCCTGTAAAATTAGAAATAGACGCTATCACTTCAGGGCGCATAAGATAATTTATTAATAAGTGTGCATTATTCGGGTGTGGGGCACCCTTGGGAATAAACATGGCATCAATCCAGGCGTGTATCCCATTTTCAGGCATGGAATAACCCAGGTTAATATCAATACCTGCTTCCCTGGCTCGCTTTCGGGCAACAGAGTAATCACCCGACCAACTCATGGCAACGCAAACTTCCTTATTCGGCATATCAATCAACATTTTTCCTGAGCTGAAATATTTGATGTAAGGACGGATAGATTTCATAACCTGTTCTGCTTCCTTCAGGTGTTGCGGGTCGATTGAGTTAGCGTGGTATCCGAGATATATCATAACCGTAGGCAACGCATCGGTAGCCCCATCCAGGACTGTGACACCGCAATCAGCAAACCGCGAGATAATCTCAGGCTTAAAAAAGAAATCAGAAGTTTCCAACGGCACATCAGGCATCCGCTCCTTCAGCATATCGATGTTATAGGAGACACCAGTCGTTCCCCACATATAAGGTACGGTGAACTGATTACCCGGATCAAAATCTGCCATTATTTGCAAAATATCAGGATCCATGTGTTTCCAGTTGTCTAATTTGTTCTTGTCGAGTTGTTGGTAGATCCCCGCTTGAATAAGTCGAGCCGAAAAAGCTGCTGAATGGATGATAACATCATAGCCAGTTCTTCCAGCCATGAGCTTGGCATCTACAATATCGGTGGTGTCATAAATATCATAGTTGACCTTGATACCATATTCCTTTTCAAAGTCGGCAATAGTCGTTGGCCCAATATAATCTGCCCAGTTGTAGAGGTTAACAATTTTTTCTTCTTCGGCACAAAGGTCATATTGAAAACAAAGTAATGCAAGTAATGTTAGTATTTTTTTTATCGTATCTAACATTACAAATCAGGTCCTTGCTACATTGCCTTGAGGCCGCGTTTTAGCAGGCAGTTGGCAATAATGAGACGCTGAATTTCACTGGTTCCTTCCCATATTCGATCAACGCGTAGTTCTCTAAAATATCTTTCTGCAACATTTTCTCGCATATAACCTCGACCACCAAATATCTGTACCACACGATCCACAACCCGGTTTGCCATTTCTGAAGCATAAAGCTTAGCCATGGAGCAGCGGGCATGAAGTGATTTTAAATCTTCACCCCGATCGTGGGCCTCAGCTGCTTCGAAAGTCATGAGCCTTGCTGCCCAGAGTTCAGTTGTACTATCAGCCAACATAAATTGAATTGCCTGCTTCTCCGCCAGAGTTTCACCCTGAATATCCCGTGTCTTGGCGAATTCTGTCGCTTCCTCGATTAATCGTGCTGCTGCACCACAGCATCGTGCTGCGATCATCATACGCTCATGCCGAAACCAGCTACGAGTGTATTGCATACCGTTTCCTTCTTCACCAATTCGGTTTTTCTCGGGGACAAACACATCTTGATATCGATAGGTCGGATGATGAGCTGCATAAGTATGACTAAATAAGGGGTTATCTATTACTTCAACACCATCCGAATCAATGTCCATAAAAAACAGGGCAATCTCCCCGTTTGCCGATTTAGCCTGCAGGAAAAAATAATCAGCCAGGTTAGCGCTGGTGACATATCTTTTTTCGCCATTAATCTTATATCCGCCATCACATCTAATCGCAGTCGAATTGATAATTTCGGATGAACCCGATTCTGCTTCAGTAATGGCGTAACATTCCTTTCTGCTGCTGTTCATTAACGGTAATATGTAGGTGCTGATTTGTTCCTCGGTACATACTTCAAACATCCATTGTTGCGCTTCTGAGAAACACCAGCATAATGCATTGGTCACACGACCCAGTTGTTCCCAAACGGCAACCTGTTCTGTCATTCCAAGTTCAAATCCTCCATAGCGCTCTGGGGCGTCCATTTTGCTGAAACCCAATTCGATAGCGAGCTGTTGATGCCGTTTACTAATCTCTGGAGGAATAACACCGTTATTAAACTCTGCTTCCAGTTCCCAGGGTTTCAGTTCTTCTTCGGCAAACTTAAAGGCTTTTGCTTGCCATTCAGTAGCTTTTTTATTCAGTGAAATTTCCATATGTTACATATAACCAAGTTGAAAATAGCTTAAAAATGTTTAGGAAAGATACAGTGTAAATAATTCATTACGGTTGCTTTAGCCTGATTACGATCAACTTCATTCGGTAATAACAATAAATCCAACCACAGACCGTCGGTTAGCGCGTCTAATGTAGTCGCCAGAATTTGCGGATCAAGATTTTTATAATTGCCCTCACGAATTAATTCGGCAAAAAGTTCAGCTTCTGTCTCTGTATAAAGTTGATCGTATTCTGCACATGTTTTCAAATAAGTAGAGTGTGACTTGCTTTCTCCCCAAAATGCAAACCATACAGCGAGCTTTTTGCGATCTGCGATCGCTTTACTGAAATCCAGTTCAATCAAAGCTGAAAGTTTGTCTGCCGGTGATGGGCCGGCCTCTCTAAGGGTTTTTTCCCATTTGCCATGATATTCATTTATTAAATATTTAAGTGTTTCCAGCAACAATTTGTCTTTACTTTGAAAGTGAAGATTAATAATTCCCAAACTTAACCCAGCTTCTTTGGTCACTTCTGCCATAGTTGTTGCTGATAAGCCATGTTTTGCGACGCAATTTATCGTTGCCTTGATAAGTTGTTCCCGCCTGCGTTCCTTTGCCACAGCCCTGCTGTTTGGGGCAATTTTTGCTTCTGTTTGTGCCATGTAATGTTCCGCTAAATGATAGTTCAGAGATATCAACACATTACCTGCGATATTTAATATAGCAAGCAGATCCTGTTTAAAATATGAATGAATACTCATTCATTATTCTGGACAAAATAACACTGTCATGTCATGCTGGCAACCAAATCTGAACTATCTGAGGCGTACTTGATGCAACGCAATCTTTCAAATTCAAATAAGCATTTTCAAAAAGCTGTGAAGCGCTTACCACTAGGGGTTACCTCGAATTTCCGCTATTGGGAAGAAGACAAGACGATTTTCATCAAACGGGGTAAAGGTGCCCGGTTATGGGACATCGATGACAATGAATACATAGATTATCGTCTGGCCTACGGTCCGACAATCCTCGGTTATGCCGACGAGCGTGCCGATCAGGCAGCCCGTGAAGGTATGGAGATTGGCGGGGTTTTCGCACTCGCAACAGAGCTTGAATATACAGTTGCTGAACGGATTTGCAAAATGGTGCCATCCGCCGAGTTGGTACGATTTTCCGTATCCGGAACCGAAGCTGTTATGACGGCGTTGAGACTGGCGCGTGCCTATACCGGTAAAGATAAATATGTACTGGTTGAGGGTGGTTACCATGGTATGTCCAGTGAAGTGATGTGGTATACCGAAGTTGAGGAATGGCACGAGAATGAAGGGGATCCGGAATTGTTACCTTATGGTGAAGGTATTCCTGACCTTTACAAACACCTTATATATAGTGTCCCTTTAAACGATGCCAACCGGCTCGAGCGCCTGTTCCAACGCCATGGAGATACTATTGCTGCGTATTTGATTGAGCCGATAATGGGCAACTGTGGTTCCATTACAGCAGATCAGCAATATCTAAAGGATGTACGTGAATTATGTACTAAATACGAAGTTATTTTGATTATCGATGAGGTTAAAACAGGCTTTAGAGTGGCCAAAGGAGGTGTTCAGGAGTTAATGGGAGTTGATGCTGATCTTTGCACCTTTGCGAAGTCGATGGCCAACGGTTATCCGATTTCCGCACTGGCCGGTAAAGAAGAGATCATGAGAAAGATTGGTGACGAGGTGGTACATGGTGGAACTTATACTGGTCATTCTGTTTCGCTGGCAGTTGCCAACAAAACGCTTGAAATACTCGATGAAACACAGGCCTTGACCAATATTGCCAAATATGGAACTGACTTGAGCGAAGGTATTGGCAAAATTTTGTCGCGTCGCGATATTCCATACTGCTTTGTCGGTCACCCTTCAATGAACGGTCTGTTTTTTAATGCAACGCCACCAAATAACTACCGGGACTGGGTGAAATCTGATTACATTTTCTACGAAGCACTTGCGCCGAACTTACATGATGTTGGCGTATTGGTAGAACCGGATTGCCGTGAGCCATTATTCATATGTGAAGCACATGATGAAGACTGCCTTCATGAGACTATTTCAAAATTCGAGCAAGCGCTTGATATGACTCTTGAGCAACAGGAAAGTGCGAAAAATAAACCGGGTAAAAAAAATAAATAGAAATAAAACCCGTGAAAAAATACGATGCTATTGTTATTGGAGCGGGTCATAACGGTTTGATCAACGCCGCCTACCTAGCCAAGGCCGGATTAAATGTTCTGGTCGTAGAAAAAAATAAATGGATAGGAGGTGCTTCGGTTAGTCGTTCCCTATACGAAGGCTGGACTTACTCAAATTGTTCCTATGTGTGCAGTTTATTCCGTTCTGAGTACTATCGTGATCTGGATCTTGCGCGTCATGGTTTACAGATAATTCCCTTTGAAGGTGGTGTCACCTTCATGCAGGATGGTGATTATTTTGGTAATTACGCTGATGATGAACGTCATTTTCGCGAAATTGCCAGGCACTCCAAACGTGATGCCAATGCGTATCATCGTTATACGGCAGACGTAAGTCGGCAAACCCGTCTTATACGTCCTTTCCTCATGCGCACGCCCCCTGACCCCACTTCGTTTAAGCCTGGCGATGTGATGGAATTGATTCACATGATTAAAACTTATTGGGATCTTGGTGAGGAAATTCTGTACGACACAATGCGATTCTGGACCATGAGTGTTGGTGATTTTCTTGATGAATATTTTGAATCAAGTGCCGTCAAGGCACATCTTGCAGGTAGTGGAATTATTGGAACTGCTCTCGGTGTTTATTCACCAGGCACAGCATATGTCCTGCTACATCATTATATGGGTGATGTTGATGGAAGCATTGGATCCTGGGGGTTTGCCCGTGGTGGCATGGGCTCCATCGCGAAAGCCCTGGCTGGTTCGTTCCAGTCTTTTGGTGGTGAGATTATGGTTGATGCAGGTGTAGATAAAATTCTCGTCACCAATGGCAAAGTCAAAGGTGTCGTTCTGGATAATGGCGATGAACACTATGCCGATATTGTTGTCTCCAATCTCGATCCTAAACGTACTTTTCTAAATGTAATGGATGAAAATGATTTACCCGCAGATGTGGTTAAAAAGGCAAAGAACTTTAAGATTAGAGGTTCTTCCGGGAAACTAAATATCTCCCTGGATGGTATGCCGACATTCAAGGCCGTGCCCAAAGGTCACGAATTATTGAAAGGAGATATTCATTTTATTGATTCAATGGAGCGCATGGAGCGCGCTTATGATGACTGGAAGAATGGTACCTGGTCAAAAGATCCTTATCTGGATTGCCTGATTCCCACGCAGGTGGATCCGACCATGGCCCCACCCGACAAACACATGATGACCATATTTGTTCAGTACTGCCCGCCAAAGGTTGATGGCAAGGATTGGACAGATGAACTGAGAGATGCGTTTGGTAAAACGGTGATAGATCAGATTTCAGAATATAGTCCGGATTTCAAAGATCTGATTTTACATGCTGAAATTCGTACCCCGCGTGAGATAGAAAATGAAGTAGGTTTGACTGAAGGTAATATTTTTCAGGGCGAACTGACCATGGATCAATTGTTATTTAATCGACCATTCCCTGGCTATGCCCAATATCGTGGCCCTGTAAAAGGGATGTATATGTCAGGATCCGGCACTCATCCCGGCGGTGGTGTGATGGGTGCACCGGGTGCCAATTCTGCCAGAGAAATACTGAAAGATATTGGCCGAAAGAATGTCGTTCCGGAGGCCTTCAGCGATGAGTAAACTCTTTGATGCCATCATTATCGGTGCAGGTCATAATGGTTTGATATGTGCAGCTTACCTTGCGAAAGCGGGACTTAAAATATTAGTTGTTGAGGCAAATGAACAGGTAGGCGGCGCAGCAATCACACGTGAATTCTCTCCCGGCTATTCGGTCTCAGCCTGTGCACATTTACTTTACCTGTTACATCCACAGATCATTTCCGATTTATCATTAAGCAAACATGGCCTCAAACTGGCTGCAACTGATTTAAATACCATCGCCCTGGCACAGAACGGTGATCATCTCACTATCAATGGAAAGTCAATAAACGGTAATGGCTTATCCAGTAGCGATCAGACTGCGTATGTTGAATTTCAGGATAAACTCCGCCGTTTCGCCCGAATCCTGCAGAAAACATTTATGGTTCGTCCTCCGCGCCTGGTTCAAAAAAACATGACAGACTTGATGACCCTGGCAAAGTTGGGTATGAGCGTGCGCATGTTAGGTCGAGACGATATGCGCGAACTTCTGCGTATCGGTGCGATTAACATTTACGACGTGTTACAGGAAGATTTTCAAAACGAACTGTTAAAAGGTGTAATTGGATTTGATGCAGTATTAGGTACAAATTTAGGACCTCGTTCACCAAACACGGTATTGACATATCTGTACCGGTTATCAGGCCAATTAGACGGTCTTGATAGTGCGATCTCAGTGCCAGCTGGTGGCATGGGTGCCGTTACCGATTCACTACGTGCAGCAGCAGAAGCAGCAGGTGTAGAAATCAGAACGAATGTACCGGTAAAAAAGGTATTGCTGGATGTGGACAAGGTTACTGGTATTGAAACACGAGACGGTGAACAAATTAGCAGCACGATGGTGGTTTCGAATGCCGATCCTAAAACTACATTTTTAAAACTTGTTGGTGCAAGAAACATTGAAACCGGTTTTGCCAGACGAATTGACAATATTCGAATGCAAGGTAAGGCAGCGAAATTACATTTGGCGCTGGATGGCAAACCGACGTTCAAAAGTGTAGATGAAAATCAACTGGGCCATCGTTTCGTGATCGCACCGTCATTAACCTATATCGAACGTGCGTTTGATTATTCCAAGTATGGAGAATATTCGAATCATCCCGCCCTGGAAATCAGTATCCCATCCATTCATGATGATAGCCTGGCGCCATCAGGTAATCATGTCTTGTCTGCAATAATCCAGTATGCTCCCTATAAGTTACGTGCCGGCTGGGATATACAGCGTGATGTCTTCAAACAATTGATCATCGATAAACTGGCTGAATATTCCCCCGGTATTAAAAATCAGATAACTGCCTCGGAGTTATTGGTACCACCTGACATAGAAAAAGAATTCAATATTCATGGTGGTCATTGGCACCATGGCGAATACACACTGGATCAATTCATGATGCTACGTCCGGTTCCAGGTGCTGCCCAATACGCCACACCTGTAAATGGTCTATATCTATGTGGCGCGGGTTCGCACCCAGGCGGTGGTGTGATGGGGCTTGCCGGCCGTAATGCCTCAATTGAAATATTGAAAAGGGAGCAAGCCGCATGACTGTGCGAGAAACAGACAAACGGGTATTACAGACACCGTTTCATTCGCGAACATCTACCTTATGTGAAACTAATTTATGGTCACCCTGGAAAGCATATACCGTCGTCGATTGTTATTCAGTACTTGAAGATGAATATTTTGCCATTCGAAATGCAACAGCTGTATTCGATCTGACACCGATGACCAAATACCGGATCACAGGGAAAGACGGATTGCCCTATCTGGATAAACTGATGACGCGTAAGATGAGCAAACTGACACCGGGGCGAGTTATGTATAGTGTCTGGTGTAATGATTTGGGTCATGTACTGGATGATGGGACAGTATTTCATTTAAAAGAAAATCACTGGCGCTTATGTTCACAGGAACGGCACCTGGACTGGTTGATGGCTACAGCAATGGGATTTGATGTTGAGATTGAAGATGAAACGGATGATGTAACAGGACTAGCAGTCCAGGGGCCCACTTCCTGTCAAACTTTAAAAGCGATGAATCTACCAGGTGTTGAAAATCTAAAGCCATTCCAGCATCAAACTTTTTCCTTCATTGGAACTGAATTATTGGTTTCACGAACAGGATTTACAGGCGATTTAGGTTATGAATTATGGATAAAACCTGATTATGCAGAAACCTTATGGGATGCGTTGTTCGCTGCCGGTAAGCACTATGGCATCCTGCCTATTGGCAACCATGCTTTGGATATTGCCCGCATCGAGGCAGGGTTTATACAAGCGGACGTAGATTTTGTACCTGCTTTGGATGTAGTGCGTGCAGGTCGTGGCCGCTCTCCCTTTGAATTAGGTCTGGACTGGCTGGTACATTTTGATAAGCCAATATTTAATGGGAGAAAGGCATTGTTGGAGGAGAAAAATAAGGGATCCCGCTATCGGTTTGTTCGATTGGATGTGGAAGGGAATAAACCTGCGAATGATTCATTTATATATAACAGCAAAAAAGAAATTATCGGACATGTAACTTCAGCCACCTGGTCACCCAGTGCCAAGATGAATATTGCCCTGGCATCGTTAGAAATGCCATGGGGGAGGCCGAAAGATGAGTTATATGCAGAAATTTATTATAACCGCGAATTACAATGGAACCGGATGATGGTACGTTGCAAAATAGTGGAAGGTGCGTTTTTTGACCCACCTCGACGCAGTGAAACACCACCATTAGACTATTAGTTATTGGAACTCGTAAATTATTCATGAATATTAATTTATCATTCTTCCGAGCACTTTCTTTGGTTAGTAAGTAATGTCCCATCGTCTTGACCCTCTATTATGCCCGCAGTCGATCGCAATTGTTGGTGCAACTCAACGTAAAGAAGCTGTTGGCAATCTAGTCTTGAAAAATTTACTGGATGGAGAATATCCAGGCAATCTTTACGCTGTTAATTCACGTTATAAGGAAATTGATAGCGTTGCCTGTTATCCATCACTATCTGAATTACCGCAAGCTGTAGAACATGTGATCTTTACAGTCGGTAATGAACGTATCGAATCGGCACTGGATGAGGCGATTGCACATGGGATCAAAGCCGCCACCATATTCTCTTCATTGGTATTAGAGAATGATGCAACGCTATTACTCAAGGAGAGAATTTATCAAAAAGCAAAACAGGCAGGGATATTACTTTGCGGTGCTAACAGTATGGGATTTTACAATTTCCAGGATAATATCTGGGCATGCGGTTTTGATACTCGATCTCATCAAAAGCAGGGTAATGTTAGCTTGATCAGTCAATCCGGCTCCGCTATGTCCGGTATTCTGGATGTTGATGAACGTATTGATTTTAATTTCGCCGTCTCTACCGGACAGGAACTAATCGTGTCCGCAGAAGATTATCTCGATTATGCACTGGACCAGATAGAGACACGTGTAGTAGGTCTTTTCATGGAAACCAGTCGCCATCCTGAGAAATTTATTGCGGCTTTAGATAAAGCGAAAAATCGCAGGGTTCCTATTATTGTTGTGAAAATCGGTCGTACTGAATTGGCGGCAGAACTGGCTGTATCACATTCAGGTGCCATGGCCGGAAGTGATGCCGTTTATGATGCCATATTCAATCGTTACGGGGTACAACGCGTTGACGATATGGACCAATTGGCAACAACAATGATTATGTTTGCTCAACCACATTCCGTTCAGGCCGGTGGAATTGTAACGATCCATGATTCAGGTGGAGAACAGCAATTAATTATTGATCTTGCCGATAAACTGGGTGCTCCACTGGCTGAAATTTCAGATGAGACAAAAGTTACACTTCTAGGATTACTGGATTCCGGTTTGGTCCCGGCAAATCCACTTGATGCCTGGGGCAGTGGTGGTACAGATAATCATAAAAGATTAGGAGATTGTTTTAGTGTTTTGTTAAATGACAAAAATGCTGCTCTGGGTGCTGTTGTCCATGACCGGGCACCGTATGGAAATATTTATGAGCGTTATACGGATTACCTGGAAAAAGGTCGCGCCACATCTGATAAACCAATTTTCCTGGTCGCAAACAGGCAAGGTACAGGTGCCGATAAAAAAGTAATAGATTTGACCCGCGATGGTTTTCCTGTCCTTGATGGTGTCAGTACCTTCTTATCAGGTGCTAAATGTATGTTGGCATATCGGGATTTTTTGAATCGACCTCCTATCGAAGAATCGGTATTGTCTGAAACTACAGTAGCAAAATGTCGATCTATACTTGCGAATAAATCCAGCCTTGATGAAAACGAGGCAAACAGGTTTTTAAGCGAGTGTGATGTGCCAATGACGGAATCATGGTTAATAAATAATGAAAAAGAGTTATTGGCACTGGCATCAGAATTAATCTATCCGGTAGTAATAAAAACGGCAGTGACAGGGATCGAGCATAAATCAGATGTAGATGGTGTCAGATTGAATATTCAGGATGAATCAAGTTTGATCAACGCCTATCACGATTTGTCATATCGCCTTGGCGAAAAAGCTTTAATTACACCAATGAACAATGATCCCGGAGTAGAGATGATTCTGGGAGTTGCCAGGGATGAGCAGTTTGGTCCAATGGTTATTATGGGCATGGGTGGAATCTATACGGAACTGTTACACGATATCGTATTAGTAGTACCGCCATTTGATGTGAAAATTGCAGGCCGTTGTCTGGAACAATTAAAAATGAAGAAATTGCTGGGCGGCATTCGAGGCAATCCGGGCGTAGATATCACAGCCTATTGTAAAGCTGCGTCAAACCTCTCCGCATTAGCGGTAGAATTTAAAGAGCAAATAAAAGAAATTGATATCAACCCAATTAAAGTTCTTGAGCAAGGTTGTGTGGGATTAGATGTGCTTATGGTAATGGACTCACACAACACAGAAACAAGCAATAAACCACAAGTAACAAGTGCTTATTGTTAGCAATAAATAATGTTCGCTGTCAGAAGAATAAAAGAGAAGTAATGATGAGTGAAAAATTTCAGGCTTTAATAGTAGACAAGCAGGATGATAAACAAACGGTAGAGATTAAATCACTTTCCACCAATGATTTAATGGAAGGTGATGTTACTGTACGCGTCGATTATTCCACGATTAATTACAAGGATGGATTGGCCATTACCGGAAAATCACCCATCATCCGTAAATTTCCACTGATTCCCGGTATCGATTTTGCCGGTACTGTAGAACTATCATCTCATGATGATTTTAACACCGGAGATAAGGTAGTACTTAATGGATGGGGCGTAGGTGAAAAACATCATGGTGGATTCGCGCAAATGGCCCGGGTTCCGGGTGATTGGTTAGTTAGATTGCCAGATACATTTAATACGCAACAGGCAATGGCAATCGGTACGGCTGGATATACGGCAATGCTTTGTGTCATGCGTCTGCAAGAACATGGCATTAATGCTGAGGATGGTGAAATTATAGTGACCGGCGCGACCGGTGGTGTGGGTAGTATTGCCATCGCGCTTTTAGCAAAATTGGGTTACACAGTAGTTGCATCGACAGGACGTATGCATGAGCTTGATTACCTGAAATCTTTGGGTGCTTCCCGAGTCATTGATCGCAAAGAGTTTTCAGAGCAGGGTCGTCCATTAGATAAGGAAAAATGGGCAGGTGCTGTTGATACGGTCGGTAGTCATACGCTTGCCAACGTACTGGCACAGATTAAATACGGTGGTGCAGTAGCGGCCTGTGGTTTGGCTCAAGGTATGGATCTCCCCGCATCGGTAGCACCATTTATTCTTCGCGGTATTGATTTATTAGGTGTCGATTCGACCATGGCGCCAAAGGCCAGACGTGAACAAGCATGGCAGCGGCTTGCACAAGATCTCGATATAAACTTACTCGAAAATATGACAACAACGATTACACTTTCGGATATTTCTACTTGTGCTGAAAAAATATTAGCTGGTGAAATCCGTGGACGTACTATAGTGGATGTAAGAGGTTGATATGAATACAGAGGGTAATTATGAAACCATTCTATATCAGGTCGATGATCCTGTAGCGACACTGACATTAAACCGGCCTGATAAGCTCAATGCTATAAATAGTGTAATGGTTAATGAGCTCAATCATGCACTGGATCTGGCAGAGCAGGATGAACATGTTCGTATTATTATATTGAACGGTGCGGGACGGGCATTTTCAGCGGGGTTTGATCTGTATGAAGGCGATGAATCAACATCCGGAGATGTCGAATTCTGGCGAAACAAACTAAGGCTTGATTTTGATATCATTATGCGTTTCTGGGATTGTCCAAAACCAACAATCGCTGCTGTGCATACCTATTGTCTGGGTAGTGCAATGGAAATGGCGGTTGCCTGTGACATCACAATCGCGGCCGAACATTGTCGATTCGGTGCTCCGGAGGTGAAATTTGGTAGCGGAATAGTTGCTTTGATCTTGCCATGGGTAATTGGTGTTAAAGCAGCCAAGGAATTACTGCTTACTGGTGATGATAAAGTGTCTGCTGAACGCGCTTTATCACTGGGCCTCATAAACAAGGTTGTCGCAGAAGATGATCTTATGGAAGAAACCAGACTAACTGCGAGTACCATTGCTTGTAGTGATCAACTGGCAGTTAAGTTGACAAAGCGGGCAATTAACCGAAGTTGCGAAATTATGGGTATGCGCCAGGCCTTGTTACAGGGACTTGAACTGGATGTTTTGATTGAGACGACTGACACTCCGGAGTCAAACGAATTTAATGAAATTTTGCGTAAAGAAGGTACAAAGGCAGCATTATCCTGGCGTGATAAAAAAGTAAATAAAAAAGGTTAATCATTATGAGTGTATCAGATCATGGCAGTATTGAAGAACTGCATACCTTCTTAAAGAAACACCCCGAGATCAAAATGATCGAAACACTGCTGCCTGATATAAACGGTATATTGCGGGGCAAGCGTATCGGTGGTGATGAGTTTGAGACATTATATAAGGAAGGGCTTAAGGCATGTGCCTCAACTCCGTTTATCGATAGTCGTGGGGAGATCCCTCTTGAAATAGGTATCGGTACCCGGGATGGAGATCCGGATGTCATGAGTTACCCGGTAAAAAACACCCTGGCGCCGATTCCGTGGCTTGACTCTCCTATAGCACAGGTTTTTACTTCACTAAGTAATTTTGACGGTACTCCCTATTTTTCAGATCCCCGTTATGTGTTGCAGCGTACCTGTGAACAGCTTGCCAAACTAGGTTTGCAGGCGACTGTAGCAACGGAATTTGAATTCTATTTATTAGAACCAGGAGATGATATTGTCCCGAAACCAAAGTTGGGAAGTATTCCTGGCACTGGTTTAAAACAGGGAGGATTACAATATGCTAGCATGGAAGATCTGTGGGAATGCGATCCGGTTCTAATGGACATCCAGCAGAATTGTGAGTTACAAAATATTCCCTCAAATACCGCATTATCAGAATTTGCCCCGGGGCAGTTTGAAATCAACCTGCACCATGTCAGTGATCCTGTCGCTGCATGTGATCATGGTGCGATACTTAAGCGCATAATTAAAGGGACAACCTTTAAACATGGATTGGGTGCATCATTTATGGCAAAACCTTTTACCGATTACGCTGGTAGTGGTTTACATATACATGTAAGCCTGTTTGATGAAGATGGAAATAACGTCTTTGCCGATACCACATCAAGGAAGATACCAGCCATATCCAATACGATGAAACATGCCATCGGTGGTCTGCAACAAACCATGGCCGATGCTATGGCCATCTTTGCGCCTAATGCCAATTCCTATAGGCGTCTACAACCATTTTCTTTTGTGCCATTATCACCGATCTGGGGATATAACCATCGTTCTGTCGCCCTACGGATACCTGTCTGCGACAGCAATAACATGCGAGTAGAGCATCGGGTTGCCGGTGCTGATGCCAATCCTTATCTGGTGATGGCTGCATTACTTGCAGGTATTCACCATGGCATTAGTAATAAATGTGAACCAACAGAAATGATCGCCGAAAGAACGATGCTGGAGAAACAGGAAGTTACATTGCCCGTACGCTGGGAAGCGGCACTGGATCGATTTAAAAATAGTGAAATATTACCTGAATATCTGGGGGAAGAATTCTGCCGGGTATTTGAAATTACTCGACGTTGTGAGTGTGATCGGTTTCATGCGCAGATTAGCAATCTCGATTACGAATGGTATTTGCGTTCAGTGTGAACAGTTATTTTTATTTTAAATATTACGAATTTATGTGAGTGTCATGAGTGCTGAAGTTATATCAAAATTCGTTAAAAACCAGGTTCAGGGTTTCTCCTTAGATCAAATTTTCTATCGAGATCCTGATATTTATCAGCGTGAACTTGATCGCATCTTTATGAAATCATGGCTCTATACCGGACACGTCAGTCAGATTCCCAATATAGGCGATTATTTCCTGTATGAATTGGCTAATGAGTCCGTCATTATCACCCGTGATAATAAGGATGAAATTAAGGCATTAATAAATGTGTGTCGGCATCGCGGATCTCGGGTTTGCCTTAAATCATCCGGTCGACAAAAATCATTTGTCTGTCCATATCATGGCTGGGTTTACCAATTGGATGGTTCACTACTCGGTGCGAATCGTACACCATCCAGTTTTGATAAATCGAAATACGGTCTTAAACAGATTCAGTTGAAGATCTTTCACGGTATGATCTTTATCAATTTTGATAATGAGCCGGTATCGTTTGATCCCATCGAGAAAGATCTGGATGAATGTTTACAGCCCTATGGTTTTGAGAACATGAAGATTGCTCACAAACAAAATTACCCTATTAACGCAAACTGGAAACTTGCCGTAGAGAATTATTGTGAATGTTACCACTGTATCCCAGCCCACCCTGAATATTCAGTAGCCCATGGACTCTCATTACCGGATGAAAAAGTTGCAGACCTACTGGAGCTAGTGATGGATAAATCGGAAAAAGTGGGTTTGACCAGACATTGTGTTAGTAAAGAATGGTTGAGATCAGGTGGTGTAGGTAATGATCGCGGGTTTTCACGATATCCCTTATTAAAAGAATTTGTAACGGGTAGCCAGGATGGTAAACCAGTTGCCCCGCTCTTAGGTAATATAAAAGACTATGATGGTGGAACGACCGATATACAGATCGGTCCGGTTACATTTTACCTGGCCTATTGTGATCATGTTGTTGTCTATCATTTCAAGCCATTGACCATTGATACCGCCGATTGCGAAATCACATGGCTGGTTAATGAAAAAGCAGAAGAAAGTAAAGATTACAAACTGGATGATTTAATCTGGCTATGGGACATCACCACCATTGCAGATAAGCGAATTATTGAAAATAACCAGAAAGGGGTAAATTCACGATTTTACCAGCCCGGGCCATATACCGAGATGGAAGATTTCGAACGTGATTTCATAAACTGGTATTTGAATGTAATGAAGTAAGTTATTAGTTGATGTTTTCCAGCCACATAGAATAAAGTTGGTTTGCAAGTTGATTACTAATAGCGAAATATTTGTCAAGGTTCTGCATTATCTGTTTACCAGTCTGGACACTGTCAGAAGTGATGGGATGTTTTTCGACAAGATCGATTGCCCAATGTTTAATGGTGTCGATATTTGCTTCCACATGAAATTGCATGGCTAGCATGTATTCGTGCACAAATGCCTGATTTATACAATTATCACCTATCAATATGCGTGTTGCACCTGCGGGGAGAGTAAAAGTATCACTATGCCACTGCATGGCAAATAACTCTGTTGGGACACCACTTAACCACTGCTTACTGATATGATTGTTGTCAATGTGCAACCGTGACCAACCAAACTCCTCTAGATGGTGACGTATCACATCTCCACCGAGGGCTTTACTAATCAACTGTCCACCCAGACAATGACCGATTACCGGTATATCATTTTCCCTTGCAACCTGAATTAATTTTATTTCTGCTACCATCCAGTCCGTAGGATTTGTGACGCTTTCCGTGCCACCACAAAAACAGAAACCGGAATAAGATGAAATATCAGCGTAGCCTGGAATCCCGTCACCAAGATTTGGGCGTAATATTTTGTAGGGGATCGAACGAGCCTTAAGAAACTCTTTAAATAAACCAGGTCCACTGCTTTCAATATGTTCGAAGATAAGTATTGGATTCATTTATTGATTGTATTTTGGCCTGTTTTTATATTTTTGCTATGCACTCATTGTCTCTACCAGAAATCAATATAATATATGGTAAAGCATAAATGGAGGTAATAAAGATGAAAATAAAAGGTAGTTGTTTATGTGGTGAGATTAAATATGAAGTGGCTGGAGAATTAAGTAACGTCACTCATTGTCATTGTTCAATGTGCCGTAAAGCCCATGGTGCGGCATTTGCAACTTTTGCGACTGTAGAACCTGACAAATTCCAGTGGATATCCGGTACCGATTTGGTAACAAAATATGTTTCTTCACCGGAGTTGGAGCGTTATTTTTGCCGAAAATGCGGGGCTTCACTTGCTGCTGCCGAAAACGGAAAAATTACCGATATCACACTGGGGACGATAGATAGTGACCCAGGCGTACGTCCCGAAAGCCATATATTCGTTGGATCTATCGCTCCATGGTATGAAATAACTGATAGCTTGCCACAGTATGATGAATATCCATCAGAAAATGGAAATTATTAGGTGTTTGCAAGATGAAATCTGGTATATGGCAAGCTGAAAAAATTTTAAATCAGGTTTTATTAATTCCACAGGATGCCGAACGTTACGTTGAACCTTTTTGTCATGGAACAATGAGTCTGGGAATGTATGCCCCGTACAGACAGGATCAACA
>CAZDFI010000002.1:27004-36420 GCA_964504725.1 uncultured Enterobacteriaceae bacterium | reverse complement strand
AAATTAAAACCGGAGATGCCATATTTGTTGCAGCAGGAGTGGAGCATGAGTTCGAGTATTTTACCGAAGATTTTTCAGCATGGGTTGTTTTCTGGGGTGCCAAGGGTGGGGAACATGAAGAAAATAAATTCGAAGCCTAAAGAGAGATGATGATGGAATATGAAGGTGGTTGTCTTTGCGGTGCTGTACGATATGCATCTCAACTCGCCCCCGATAATGTAGGCTATTGTCATTGTCGGCTTTGTCAACTTTCATCGGGTGCGCCGGTTTCAGCCTGGGCTTCATTTCCACTACAAGCATTTCAATATACCCATGGTACCCCGAATAAATTCAAATCTTCTGAGCATGGCCAGCGTGAATTTTGTGGAATTTGTGGAAGTCAATTGCTATTCAGGGATACAACGAAGGCAAATTCTGTTGACGTCAATGTCGGGACGCTGGATGATCCCGATCAAGTTGAACCCGAGTACCATATATGGATAGAAAGCCAATTAGAATGGTTTAAGATAGCCGATAATTTACCACGATATAAGCAAGATGAACCTGGTTCAAAAGAATAATACCTGTAACCTTAATTCCCTTTCCAGATAATTCAACAAGTATAAATTTACCGGTAACTAAACTGTTGTTAGTTGTGTACCGGAAAAGAAAACCGTGCTTTCTCTATTGTATCTTCAGGCCAGCGTTGAGTTACCGTTTTTCTCCGAGTATAAAAACGTACGGAGTCCGGACCATAAGCACTCAGATCACCGAACAGTGATCGCTTCCAACCGCCGAAACTGTGGTAGGCGGTCGGTACTGGTAAAGGCACATTTACACCTACCATACCAACATTGATGTTATCGGTAAAATAACGGGCAACACCGCCATCGCGTGTAAAGATACATGTGCCATTGCCGTATTCATGATCATTGATGAGTTGGATGGCGTGCTCCATGGAATCAGTACGCACCACGCACAATACCGGTCCGAATATCTCTTCCTGATAGATTCGCATATGTGGTTTCACATTATCGAACAGGCACCCACCGAGAAAAAATCCTTCTTCATTACCAGAGATAGTAAAATCTCGTCCATCCACAACCAGAGTGGCGTTTTCTTCTATCCCGAGATCGACATATTTTCTGACTTTTTCATAATGTGGTTTTGTTACTAGGGGCCCCATCTCATTACTTGTGTCTGTACCAGGGCCAATCTTGAGATTACTGACACGCTCTGATAATTTATTAATCAGCTCATCGGCTACTTCATCACCTACGCAGACAGCAACAGAGATTGCCATGCAACGTTCGCCACAGGATCCATAAGCCGCACCCATCAAGGCATTCACGGCATTTTCCATGTCTGCATCGGGCATCACGAGCGCATGATTTTTTGCCCCACCCAAAGCCTGGATACGTTTTCCGTTCGCCGTCCCCTTCGAATAGATATATTCGGCGATAGGGGTAGAGCCGACAAAACTCACGGCTTGTACACGAGGATCACTTAATAAGGTATCAACAGCTTCCTTATCACCATTTACTACATTAAATACGCCATTGGGTAAACCAGCTTGAGTAAACAAGTCCGCAATCATTATTGAAGCACTGGGATCTTTTTCTGAGGGTTTTAATACAAATGTGTTTCCGCAAACAATTGCCATTGGAAACATCCACATTGGTACCATGGCCGGGAAGTTAAACGGGGTAATACCAGCAACAACTCCAAGGGGTTGAAACTCGGACCAACTATCAATGTCGGGCCCCACGTTCCTTGAGTGTTCCCCCTTCAATAATTCCGGGGCACCACAGGCATATTCCACTACTTCTACGCCACGCATAAACTCACCCCTTGCGTCGTCCAGCACCTTTCCATGTTCTTCGGTAATCAACGCAACGATATCATCTGCATTTTGTTCTAGTAGTTCCTTGAACTTGAACATGATACGTGCACGTTTCAATGGCGGTGTATTACGCCAGTCAGGAAACGCAGTCTCTGCCGCCTTGATTGCTTCTTCAACGGTTTCCTTGTTCGCTGCAGAAACTCCCCGTATCACCTGTCCGGTTGCAGGGTTGGTAACTTCTAAAAGTCTACCGTTATCGTTTACATTCCTGCCATTAATATAATGCCCGATGCTATGGTTTCCAGATAATTGTTCTACCGTTTGTATTGATACCATTATTAATCCTCAATCAATCTTCTTTATTACATTTGTAACTATGTCGAATGCTTTTTCAAATAAATCCTGTGTGAATCCAAGAAATGGTGAGAAAGCCAATGTATCCATTCCATTTCGCACCAGTAGTCCTTCAGCAAAACACTGTTTGTGTATTTCATATCCGCGCACACCAGGATCATCTTCTCTGGATTCAAGTTCGATGGCTCCCATTAATCCGATGTTGCGTATATCAATAACATTTCGTGCTCCCTTAAATGAGTGTAGAGCATCTTCAAATATTGATTCATTTTCCCGTGCACGTTCAAACAGGCCTTCTTCTTCATAAACATCAAGCGTAGCAAGTCCTGCTGCTGTAGCAACCGGGTGTCCCGAATAGGTGTATCCATGGAAAAATTCGATCGCATAGTCCGGGCCATTCATAAACGCATTATAAATTTCCTTACGAACTAATACTGCGCCCATAGGTATTACGCCATTCGTTATTCCTTTAGCAGTTGTTATGATATCCGGGATAACATCAAAGCGTTCGCTGGCAAACGCTGCACCAAGTCGACCAAATGCAGTGATCACTTCATCAAATATTAGCAAGATGCCATGCCGATCGCAGATCTCTCGTAGTTTCCTTAAATAATTCACCGGAGGTACCAGGACACCGGCAGATCCCGCAACTGGCTCGACAATTACTGCAGCAATATTTGATGCTTGCTGAAAATTAATTATGTGTTCCAGTTCATCGGCCAGGTGTGCACCCCATTTTGGTTGTCCGCGGCTAAATGCATTTTGTTCCACACTATGTGTATGAGGTAAATGATGTGTGTTCGGTAGAAGTGATCCATTAAACATCTTCCTGTTGTTCGGTAAACCGCCAACAGAAATCCCGCCAAAGTTGACTCCATTGTAGCCTTTTTCCCTGCCAATCAAATGAGTTCGAGTTTGATCACCTGTTACCTGATGATAACCGAGGGCAATTTTTAGCGCTGTTTCAACAGCTTCCGACCCGGAATTTGTAAAGAAGCAGTGTTCGAAGCCTTCCGGTGCCATATCTGTAAGCCGGTCAGCCAATTCAAAAGCACCAGGATGTCCCACCTGAAAAGATATAGCATAATCCAGTTTAGCAACCTGCTCCTGAACAGCCTTAACAATTTTTGGGTGGCAGTGCCCAGCGCCGCTTGTCCATAATCCTGACATAATGTCCATGATTTGGCGCCCATCTTGTGAGGTGTAATAAAAACCATCCGCTGATTCAATCAGACGTGGATTATCCTTAAATGCACGGTTGGCAGTAAAGGGCATCCAGTAAGCGTTGAGATTCAAGGCTGTATCAACTTGTGATAAAGGATCATTCAATGCTTCTGATGACATGGTGATTTTCTCATTAAAGATTTGAAACTAATGATTTACAAGCGATAGCCTATGCTATTAAACTAGATTTAACAATATTTAAATATAAATATATAACTTGTTGAATTATATGTATTATATAATTTACTGTTAAGTGATATTTAACAATTTAATAGCTTACATACGATGAGGTTTTTTAACTATGGAAGACATTGGTATAAGACTGAAAAAAGTCCGGGAAACACACAGCTTGTCACAACGCCAATTAGCAAAATCATCGGGTGTGAGTAACGCGATGATTTGTATGATTGAGAGAGGTAAAAGCAAGCCTTCTCTTGGCTTGTTAAAAAACATACTTGATGTTTTTCAGATTTCAATTTCAGAATTTTTCAGCCTTGAACTTCAAGAAGAACCCGTTAAAGTTTTTTACGGAAAAGATGAACTCACTGAAATCGGTGATGGATTAATTTCATATCTTCAATTGGGCAGTAATGCTCAGAAAATTAACCTGCAACTCATGTATGAACGTTACCAGCCTGGTGCAGATACAGGTCGCTCAATGATAATTCATGAAGCAGAGGAAGGAGGCATCATCATCAATGGGCAATTAGAAGTGACTGTCGGAGATAAAATGCGAATCCTTGGTCCGGGCGATGCCTATTTATTCAATAGTCGTACCCCGCATAGATTTAGAAATATCGGAAAAGTGGAATGCACACTCGTGACTTCATGTACTCCTCCCAGTTTCTGAAATTGTAATTAGTAAGTTTCTGTATAATTCTTTTTTGGAAATATCAGAGAGCGAAAATCAGTTAATATATAACCTTGTGATAATAGCTCATGATGGAAATAAAAAAACGTAATAAATCCAGAATGCCCATAGTTGGTGTGCCCACCGATCGCCATGAAATCGGTGGATTGAATTACGATTGTACGCAGCATAAATATCTGGCTGCTCTACATCGCAGCGCAAAAGTATTACCGTTGCAAATCCCGCTATTCGGTAAGAATATTGAAATTGATGCAATATTGGAAAATGTCGACGGTATAATGTTGACCGGTAGCCATTCTAATATTCATCCCCGAAATTATGGGGAGACAGAGCAGGAGCCTGAATTTAAACTGGACGTTGAGCGTGATGCTACTATTTTGCAAATAATTAAACCAACGATTGAACAAGGTATCCCATTATTTGCAATTTGTAGAGGTTTTCAGGAACTTAACGTTGCATTTGGTGGTACTTTGCATACCAGCTTAGATCTTGTTGATTCTTTTAATGAGCATAGTGAGGATACAAGTTTACCATTAGAACAGCGTTATAATGCGGCGCATAAGGTAAAACTTGTATCCGGTGGGCAATTGAACAAACTACTTGAAGTTGATTCTATTGAAGTCAACTCGCTCCATAACCAGGGTATTGACAAGTTGGGTGTAAATCTGATCGTTGAGGGACGTTCTGAAGATGGTCTGATCGAAGCAGTATCTGTTGATGATAGTAAAAACTTTTCCATCGGGGTGCAATGGCACCCGGAATGGCACTCAACCAATGATCCTGTATCGACTGTAATATTTTCTGAATTTGGTAAGGCATGTTATTCGTATGCAGATCAAAATACTTAATCTGATAGTTAACTACAGATTAGCTATCAATGAATAATTATTATTTGCCCTGAGTATTTCATCGCAATTATGTACTCGATTATCATGAGCATACTGCAAAATTTTAACGATGCTCTATCACGTACTGCCTTTGTCTTAATCAAATCGAACGATGGATATCAAGACTCTCTAGACAGTTCCCTGTTTATTAGAAATGATATGGTAACAGCACGGGGTGGTTATTTATGTCTGTAATAAATGAACTAGTGCGCAGTAATTGCCCAAGAGATTGTTACGATGGTTGTGGCATTCTTATTAAGAAGGAAAATGGAAAAATAAAACAGGTATTGGGTGATCCGGATCATCCGGTATCTCGTGGCAGGTTGTGCAGCAAATGCGCCCTGGCCTATAACGGCGTTTGGCAGGATGTAAATAAACGTTTGCTTTACCCTATGAAAAGAACAGGGACAAAAGGTGCAGGAGAATTCGAACGGATAAATTGGGATGAAGCAATGGATATCATTGCGACTAAATTAAAAACCGATATTTCTGATGATGGACCACAGTCCATAATCCATACACATTATTCCGGCACACTTTCACTAATTGCCCTGGAATTTCCAATGCGATTTTTTCATCGATTAGGTGCCAGTGAAGTGACACCGGACACCATATGTAATGCTGCAGGCCATGTTGCCTGGGAATTGTTATATGGTGAATCTAACATTGGTTTTGACCCGAGAACTGCACAAGACACAAACTGTATTCTGGTATGGGGTGCGAATCCGTCACACTCTGCACCTCATGCACATAAATACTGGCTACCAGAATCCCCCGGCAAGGTTATCGTGGTTGATCCAGTCCTGACGGAAACAGCCAGACAGGCAGACATGCATTTGCAACCCTATCCCGGAACGGATGCCGCACTTGCTTTCAGTCTGTTGTACGTGTTGCAAAGTGATGACAGATTTGATCAGGACTTTATCACTAATCATACAATCGGGTTTGAAGAATTATTACCATTGATAGAGCCCTGTGATCCTGACTGGGGTGAACAGCAGACCGGTGTTCCTGCAAAGATGATAGAGCAAGCAGCACAGTGGTATGGCGTCGGCCCATCCCTGTTGTGGGCGGGCCAGGGATTACAACGGCAATCGATGGGCGGCAACATCATGCGTGCAGTCGGTTTATTACCTGCCGTCACGGGGAATGTTGGGAAACCCGGTGCCGGATTTTATTATCTCAATTCAACTCCTGATATCGCAGGGATTGATTATGGAAAGCTGGAAGGAGTATCTCTGAAACAGAACGATCATTTAAGTATCAGTCACATGGATTTCTCTAAGCAACTGGCTACCGAGAAATTTAAATCACTGCTGGTATGGAACACAAATCCAGCGGCATCTGCCCCCAATCAGAAACAACTTCAAGATGCCCTGAGGCGTGAGGATTTGTTTACCGTTGTAATTGATTGTTTTCAAACCGATACAGCAGATTATGCCGATATCGTCTTACCAGCAGCGAGTTTTCTGGAATTTGATGACCTGACTTGTAGTTATTTTCATTTGATTATGGGTGCCCAGGCGAAAGCGAGTGAGCCTTTGGGGGAATCATTACCGAACCAGGAAATTTTCCGAAGAATGGCAAAAGCAATGGACTATGACGATGCAGAATTATTTGAACCAGATGAACTGCTTATTCAGGAAATGCTGTCAGACATGAATATTGAAATGAATTTTGAACAATTAAAGAAGAAGGGCTGGTTCTCACTGGGTGAAGAAGCCATCATATTTTATGATGATCTGAAATTTTCTACCCCAAGTGGCAAAATAGAAATTGCATCAGACAAGGCAGTGGAAGACGGATTGTCGCGTCTACCATTACCATTAGCAGATGAGAAACCTAAGGATGGAAAATTACGATTGCTAACACCAGCGTCATTATGGCGCATGAATGATTCCTACAGTAATGATCCGGAAATTATCAAACGCTCAGGTAATGCCAGTATCACGTTACATCCTGATGATGCAAACAGGCTGAATATATCGGAAGGAGATCAAGTTAAACTGAGTAACGAGGCAGGTGAAATTCAGCTTACTGCAAAAATAGACAGGCTGACTCCATCAGGAGTTGCTCTCTCCTATAAAGGCAGGTGGCCAAAACTGGAAGCAACTGAGTGCAATGTGAATAGTATCCATGTTGCGAAAAAAACTGATATGGGTGAAAGCACCAGTGTTCATAGTACAGAGGTCACAGTTGCTATAGTTTGATCAGACTTTTAAATATTTGCATAACTTTCTAAGAACAGTAGATTAGTCATAGAGGTCATAGACTTAAAATATAATTTATACAATGCCTGATCCTGAATCGCCGAATGACAACATTTAAAATCTGTACAAACACTGATCATCCCTACCCCAACGAACTTCATTAAACTCCAGTGTCCGGAACTGTTTGATCATCCGTCGAACTTGTTACATATATCAGTAATGCCCCAATGAACAGACAGGTCGTAGTGAGAGCAAATGGCCGCGACGTTCCATCGTGCAAGATCCCTACACTTAATGCGGCCAGAGCACCTATACCCATTTCGATCGAAACCAGTAAGGCTGCTACAGATCCTGTTCGTCTACACGTGGTATTCATCGCCAATGGCGGCGCAACGACAAATAACGGTGCAGTGCCAAAAGCAATGAGTGCAATACACAATGCCAGCAGGAATTTCGTCTCAAGATTTGCATAAACAACAAAAAGTAATAATAAACTACTGCTAAAAACAGTACCCAGGCCCATAAGTAAAAGTGAATGGGGTGCTGATTTTTTTGCCAACCGTGCGGTAACGAAGCTGCCTATTATGTATGCTACAACCATGATCCCCTGGTAGTAGCCAAAATACTCTGTAGGTAATCCATGCTGTTTAATAAGGATAAATGGTCCGGCTGTGGCAAAGGCATAATAGAACCCCATGCCTGCCCCAAGCATCAGGCTATATTTCATAAAATGAAAATTACATAAAAGACCAATGTAATCATCCCGGATTTCTTTCATTTTCAGAGCATCCGGATCTTTTCTAGTAGATTCTTTGAGATTTGTCTGAAATAGAAATGTTGAAATTACTGCTATAGCAGTTAAGGCAAAAAAGTTGGCGCGCCAACCGAAATAAACATAAATGTAGCCACCTAAAATAGGTGCAATAGCGGGTGTCAACGCAATAGCCATTTCATACATAGCCAATACACGAATTTGATCCCTTTGATTGAACACATCGCGAATAATGGCTAGTACAATGACACCTTCTGCGGCAGCAGCTAATCCCTGCAATATCCTGGCGGCAATAAGTTGACCAATAGATTGTGATAAAGCACAAAACAGGCTAAACAAGGCAAGGCTGGCCATTGACCAAACTAGTATCGGTTTACGACCAAATCGTTCCGATAATGGTCCATGTATGAGTGTGCCAATGCAATAGGCAGCTACGTTTAAGCTGATTGTTAACTTAACGTACTCCGCTGAAACGCCAAAGTAATCAGTTAAATGAGGCAGGCTCGGCACATAGATGTCAGTGGACATCATTGATACCGAAGTAGCAAGTATCAGTAAAAAAACCAGGATTTTATTGCTCATTATTTTTTAAAATAAACTAAATAAATTCAAAGGTGTTTAAGTTTTTCTATGAAGTTTTTCGGGAAGATAGCTGGCGAGGTATGATCTACCAACCCTTTTAGCTTCGATTAACATGTCATCCGTAATACAGTCATTTATTGATCTATTATATTCCCTTCAATTTTTAGTTTTAACTTATAAATACCTCAGGCTGCTGTTGAGTAATACAGTGAATACCTCCACCACCTTCAGCGATATCTTTTATCTGTACCTGAACAATTTCTCTATCCGGGTATAAGTGACGATATGTCTCAACCGCTTTCTCATCTCTTTCGTGATCATAACCTGGTACGATAACGGCTCCATTAGCCAAATAGGAATTGATATAGGATCGACAATCCTTGCCAGTGATCACATCGGCATACGAACCTGAGTTGATGAATTCCAGATGTAAAGAACGCCCTTTGGCATCCGTTTGGTCACGTAAGGCATGCGTATTTTCCTGGCCAACGGAATAGTACGGATCATCTTGATCTGCTTCTACTTCCACGAGTACGACTCCTGGTTCTACAAAAGCTGCAATACCATCAATATGACCATCTGTCTCAGTGTCATTCACGTCACCGGGGATCCAGATCACCTTTTCTGCCCCCAGTGTTCGACATAATTCAACTTCAACTCCCTGTTTACTCCAGCCAGGGTTTCGGTTTGGATT
>CAZDFI010000002.1:23464-26994 GCA_964504725.1 uncultured Enterobacteriaceae bacterium | reverse complement strand
TCCCACCGCCTTCAGCAGACATTTCAGAAGAAAATTTCATCGCATTAACTTTTTCCAGGATACGCGAGGCCATTAATGCATCCTGATCATAGGGATGATACTTGTCACCCCATCCATTGAAGCGCCAATCGGAGCCGGCCAATTCACCTTTATCGTTAATCAGAAAATTTGGCCCGGAATCACGTGCCCATGAATCGTCTATCTGCATTTCTATGATTTCGACATTCTCCCCCAAATAGTTGCTCGCATTCTCTGCTTGGCTGGGTGGAACCAGCATTTTTACGGGTTCGAAACGGGCTATAGTATTGGCCACATTGGCATAGGCTTGCCTGGTTGCAAGGTCATTACTCCATAAACCATCCCGGCTTGGCCATGCCATCCAGGTACAACTGTGTGGTGCCCACTCTGCTGGCATATAAAAACCGGCATCAACTGGGTTTATCACATTGGATTGATCAGGCGGATTCATTTTCCATGTTCCTTAAAATAAATCGAATAGATTAAAAACATTTTTACATTAACGAACTTTATTATCAAAATAAAATTTTAATTGTTTTTTCAAACTACTCTCCGTCCAGGCTTAATAATGGCTGATATAAATCAGGGCGACGATCGCGAAATAAACCCCAGGAATATCTATACGATTGGATTTCTTCCAGGTCAAATGATGCCGTAATGATGGTTTCAGTATTTCTGTCAGCACTGGCGACTAAAGCACCACAATGATCCGTAATAAATGACGATCCATAAAACGTTAATTCACGATCATTACTTTCTTCCGTGCCGATCCGGTTTGATGTAATAACAGGCACCACATTGGCGGCGGCGTGGCCACGCATAACCGTCTGCCAATGATCCTTGCTATCCAGATCAGGTTGGTTGATTTCATTTCCAATAGCTGTTGGATAAAACAGTAACTCCGCTCCCTTAAGTACCATGATTCGGGCCGCTTCCGGAAACCATTGATCCCAGCATACAGCAACTCCAATTTTTGCGAATCGAGTCTGAACTGCTATAAACCCACTATCTCCTGGGCTGAAATAAAATTTTTCCTCATAGCCCGGTGCATCAGGGATATGGCTCTTTCGATAATGGGAGACAATTTCACCATCAGCATCGATCACAACCAAAGCATTAAAATGGGTTAGCCCAGCTCGTTCAAAAAAGGATATCGGTAAAACAATATTCAGTTTTTTGGCCAGGGTCTGCATTCCCTTAACCATCGGATGATTATCAACGGTATGAGCAAACTGAAAATGACTGTCCTGCTCATCAATACAAAAATAGGGTGTCTCAAATAACTCCTGAATCAGGATAATATTGGCGCCTTGTTCAGCCGCCTGGCGTATTAAATTTTCCGCGCGCTTGATGTTTTCAGGAATATCCCAGGTACAATGCATCTGGGTTGCCGCAACAGTGACTTCCACAACCACACCTCTCATATGGAAATTTAATAATCGAATTTACTCGGCTATTTGTCTGAGTCAAGGTACAAGCTATAACAGACGCAGGATTTAGTCTGATGAGTAGCACTACAATATACTGTTTGACGGGAATGCACCTGCAATAAATGCGAGACATTACCGTGATTTTTACAGTCGTGACCGCACGGAAGACATAATGCTGACTTATAACTGAAAATATCGTTTTGTCAGTTAACTCAAAAATATTTGTTAGGCAATATGCAATTCTAATTGCTTGGCTGAAAATCTCTTAGTGCTAGTGAATACATGGGTAATACTTAATAGCAGGCCTACCTGGGAAGCTTGAGAAAGTATCAGTTTGAACAAGTTACATATAATTATCATACTGGTTTATTTAGCGAACATGACGAATCGGTATCTCTGGAAACTGTTTATAATAATGAAAATCACAAGGTAAAATAATGAAGGAACTGACAGCAAGACTTGTTTCAGTGCACGCAGGTAATAATGAAGATCTTAGCAAAGAAGCGTATCAGTCTGTTGAAGTAGAACCTGACGGGTTTGTCGGTGACAAGCATAGGGGATTCACACGCATCGCAGCTTCATGGGATCCCGAACCTAATGGGACCGTCAGACGAAATGAGAGACAATGGTCTGGGGTCTCACTGGAAGAAATTGCCGTGATTCAACAGAGAATGGATCTCAAAGAGCCACTTGCTGCTTCAACACTGGGTGCAAATATCTGTGTCGAAGGGATCCCAAATTTCTCCCAACTAACAAAAGGAAGCAAACTCATTTTTCCATCTGGAGCAGTGATGATCGTAGAAGAAGAAAACCCTCCCTGTGCAGACATGGGCGCTGAAATTGAACGTGTTTATACGACCAACTCCGGTGAACCAGTTTCGGGCAAGATGTTTCCAAAATATGCATTACATTTACGAGGTGTCGTTGGCTTTGTCGACGTTCCCGGGATTATCAATGCTGGAGATGATGTGATAGTTCAAGTGTATGAGATGCCGTAGTGAACGAATAAGTTTTTCACAAAGAATATATGAAAAAATTCAGCAGCTACTGAGAGTAAGTTTGCCACGTCAGCCCGTTATTACATGACGCAAAAAACAAAATATCAGAGGTATGATTAATGATCGTGATGCATAGTCTTTTCGATCTGGTCGAATCTTGTTCGCTTGCTGAGTTTCAAGATATCGTCTATGCGCTTACCCAACATTTGAAAGAAAAAATCTGCTTGTTTGATCAAGGTTTATGAGCCAAGAACCTCATGATGGATATAATGCTAACGAACCATCGACTTCTTATTACCTGGCCATGGAGTTTTCCGATATGGCCCAGGCCGAAGCCTGCTGGACTTATATTGAGAGTGATGTCGAGCTGGTCAAAACACTACACGATCCGTTTAAATCCAACGTACGTAATAGTTCGTTCTTCCTATACCGAGATATACCTTGAGTATCGGCAACGATTGAATACAAAACTTCGTGATATGAATTACCAGGATTTTGGTGTTGCCAGTGTCGGTATTGTCATTTTCTTAACAAGCACGCTAACCCATGCGCAAACTCGTGTTTGATAAACAAGGACTGCAGCGGCAAGAAGGAGTATCGGCGATCTGTATATATCACCCTATCCTGAATTGAAATTAACTTGTCAGTACTCTCTAATGGTAAAATACTAGGAAATAGGGTTTTACTTCTACCTATACTGCGTCTACCTTAGGCTTGGCCTTCGTTAGCAGCATGGTACCGAGCCCAAAGATGAAGAGTGATAAATATGGTTCGAAAGGCCAATACGGCAGCCACAGCACAAGATCCGCCGACCACTTCGGTGCGATCAAAAAGGCAGTAACAGACTCTCGCCAATGCAGACCGGAAGCGGAGACAAAAAGACCGAATGTGATAACGGTGCCGCCCAATACCTTGAACAATAGCGGCGTGCTGCCCCCCCGCGCATTCCTCTTCGCCGCTTGCTGACGTTTCTTGCCCCAGGCCGCAATTCTCAGCGCGAATGCGAGGAAACCGCTCCAGTAGTATACATAGTCAATCGGTTCCGGATTCTCATAGTAGAAAAGGTTCCACCAATAGACGCTAA
>CAZDFI010000002.1:0-23454 GCA_964504725.1 uncultured Enterobacteriaceae bacterium | reverse complement strand
CCCATATGAAATAGATAGCGCTCTTGTGTAGCAACTTCCACTGCTTCATATTCAAGTGTTTGCGGCCAAAGTGGAAGGAAGTCACCACCATGGCGGGAAGGAAGATGTAGCCGATGCTCCCTTCGAGCTCGTCGCGGAGCAAATAGACGTCTGCAAAGTAGTACTCGCGGAAAAAGTTTGACATTATAAAAATGAACAAGCCTTGCCACGCCATCGCAACTGCAAAACACATCCCGATATATTTCCGGTTGCGCAGCAACCACTTCGGGAACGGCCCAGGAAACAGTATCTGAACCGAAGATGCGGCGACTACCAGGAATATGAAAGGCACCGCCCAGCGTACGGAAAACTGAATCATCTTCGATACACCGGGCCCGGTGGACATGTCGGCCCCCATCATGGCGATGATCATGACGATGCACATCGGTAAAGAGACGAGCCAGAACAATCTCCACCCGTTAATAGCTTTGTTTTTGAGTACTACTTCCAGATCAATACTCATAAATATATCTATCACTTACAAAAGAACACAGGATCATCCGCACTATATTCTCATTCCACTCATGCAGGGACTTCCGCGCGTGCACGGGCGACTCCCCGATAGATCAAGAAAACGCTCTTATCGCTGTCCGCACCGCTAACGATCTCGCACCAATGGCCACAGCAACTGGATTCGAATCTGCTTAATACCAATCCGAAGCTGTTCATGCTTGAGAATTATTTCGGTTATTCACCCGGGGAAGGGGGAACTCTAACACTCCGCCTCATCGTATGCGATGTCTGCATTTCATGGTAGTATTTTGGCATGTTAGATGCCTTGAAAATACACACGCGTTACGTGCTTGAAGTCGGCATTGCCTTTACGCCTTGGCTGATTTCTATGTACGTACTTTACTGGCTTGAGTATGGCGAAATTTGGACGACCGAAACCGCACATCGTGGAAAAATATCCGTTGCGATTTTAGCTCTTGGAATGGGCTTGTCATTTCTCGTCCAGTCACGTTTTGCAGAACGCGAGCAGAAATAATTAAGTAACCAGTAAGCGGTGATGAAGGAAGCTATAGAGCACTGGCTCAAACTGTTTCAACACTGAATTCCAAAACTTCTGATACATCAGTGCCCTCTTTTAGGCGTTCACTACGGCACTGTTGATCCCAACAATACAGTAGAGCAGTGGCCAGCCATCGATTTATTTAAATTTCATGATGTCCAACTTGTTAATTTCTGGGTAAACTGTATGTCATGACAATAAATTATTGCAATTAAAAGTTTTCAATTTATTTCCATCCGGGTACGCTTGGATGAAAATTATGATCTTGGCGGACAGTATTGGCATTTATAGTTTCATCATGTTTCTTTAGTGTTATAAAATCCATAGATTATTCCAGAGATTAATATCTAGCAATGCAAAATCAGCCAGTATCAAAAGCAACATTTTCTGAAATAATAGAGTTAGTTAACCTGGGGAAGCTGATCGAAGCGGAAGGCATTTGTAATAATGCCATTAATCAAAATCCTGATGATGTCAATATGCTCGCTCTTCTGGGTGCATTACTTATCAAAATGAATAAATATGGCGAAGCAGAAAAATATTTGCGTATGGCCATAGACATCGCTCCAACTTTTGCTAAGCCTCACGAAGATCTGGGCTATGTTTTACTTGAATTGAAACGGCCAGATGAAGCCATTGAAGTACTGGAAAAAGCAACTCGATTTGATCCTAAGCTTGAATTGGCTTTTCTTCATCTTGGAAAAGCCCTGGTTGAAACTGGTAAAGGAAAAGAGGCTGATGAAGCTTTTGAAAAAGCATTCAACCTATCACCAGAAAGGAAAGCACTTGCTCAGGCCGCCGAATGTTTCAAAGAAGGTAGACTGGAGGAGGCAGAAAAAATCTGTCGGAAGATTATACAAAAAAATCCGAATAATGTTGGTGCCATACGTCTTATGGGAATATTGGCAGCAAGACTTAAAAGAATTGGTGATGCTGAGAGATACTTCCGTAAAGCAATAGAGTTAGCCCCAGACTTTACTGACGCAATTATAGATTTGGGAAAATTACTTCAAGAAGATGGTCGCTTTGAAGGTGCTATAAACAGTTATAAACAGGCTATTAAGATGGAGCCTGAAAACGCCAAACTCTATGACATGCTAGGATTTGTTCTCGAACCAGCTGCCTTGAGCTTTGATGCAATCGAAGCTTATCAAAAAGCAATTAAACTCAATCCAAAACTTGTCGGATCCTGGCTTGGCCTGGGCCATTCATTGAAAACAGTAGGTCGGCTGGATGAGGCTATCGAGGCATATCATCAATGTTATAAATTAAAACCGAAGTTTGGCGCGGTACAATGGAGCCTGGCAAACCTCAAGACTTATCGATTTTCAGATGAAGAAATCAAAGATATGCAAGCAAAAGTTGCTGAAGGAAATCTTTCCGGGGAGTCCGAAGTAAATTTTCTTTTCGCACTTGCCAAGGCATATGAAGATCGTAAGGATTTTGATCGAGCCTGGACCTATTACGAAGAGGGCAACTCGAAACGTCGTCTGCATGAATCATATGATCCGGTGGATACAGAGGTAACTAATGACAGGATCATAGATGTTTTTAATAAAGAGTTTCTGGAAAAAAACACCGGATTAGGGAACCCTGATCCATCACCTATTTTTGTACTGGGCTTGCCCCGTTCTGGCTCTACATTACTTGAGCAAATTCTTGCCAGTCACAGTTCAGTGGAAGGAACAAGTGAACTAGGGTACTTGGCCCTCTGCACAAAATCGTTAAATAGAAACCGAGCCGATGGAATTAATTATCCCGAAGCAGTACACGCACTGGATGAAAGACATTTTAAAGCACTGGGACAGGATTATATCAATTTTTGTCAAATGCATCGTACCGATGGAACACCGTACTTTATTGATAAAAACCCGAACAATTTTACTAGCATTGGTTTCCTGCATTTGATACTACCCAATGCAAAGATCATTGATGCCCGCCGCCACCCAATGGACGCGTGTTTTAGTTGCTATCGACAGCTATTTGCAAGAGGGCAAACATTTACCTATAACTTAACCGACATTGGTGAATACTATTTGCAATATCAACGTATGATGGATCATTGGCATGATGCATTACCAGGACGCGTATTGACAATTCAATATGAAGAAGTTGTTTCAGATTTTGAAAATCAGGTACATCGTATACTTGAATACTGTGGCCTGCCCTGGGAAGACAACTGCCTGAATTATTACGATACGGATAGGCCAATTAGAACAGCCAGTTCAGAGCAAGTCCGTCAGCCTATCTATACAGGATCATTACACCGATGGCGTAAATATGTTCAGCATCTGGATGAATTAACTGAGGTATTAAGCCCGATTATGGATCGCTACAAAAAATACGAGACATTGGGAACAAATTAATCTTTAATCAGTAATGGAAAAACATGACTCAGCCTCAGTTACACACTAGTTCATATTACGCAGCAACCATCAACGATAACACTGATTATCACGCATTACAGGGTGAGCAAAGTGCCGATGTTTGTGTCATTGGCGCCGGTTTCACAGGTATTTCAACTGCACTTCATCTAGCAGAACGTGGTTATAACGTTCATGTTATCGAGGCCAACAAAATTGCCTGGGGTGCATCCGGGCGAAATGGTGGTCAGATGATCGGTGGTATATCAGGTGAGAAAAGGATTGCAAAGCGTCATGGCCACAATGGGGAGCAGTTATTGTGGGAAATGCGATGGGCTGGCCATGAAATTATTCGTGAACGAATACAGACTTACAATATTCAATGTGATTTAAAATCCGGATATCTTGATGTCGCGATCAAGGAGCGCCATATTCGTGAGCTACATGACAATCTCAATGCGCTGATAAAACACGATTTTCCTTATGAATTTAAATTATTATCCAGAGAAGAGACACAGAATACCATCGGTACCAAGGCTTATATCGGCGCATTGATGAACATGGGAAACGGGCATCTTCACCCACTTAATCTTTGTCTTGGCGAGGCCAGAGCGGCCGCGTCTTTAGGGGCGACGATCTACGAGAAATCACCGGTTTTGCATATTGAAAAAGGTGACAAGCCCAGAGTCATAACCCAGCATGGTTCTGTGACAGCTGAATTTGTCGTGCTTGCCGGTAATGCCTACCATTTTCTCGAGCGCAAGCTACGTGGCATCATGTTTCCGGTAAACAGTTTTATCATCGCGACTGAGCCGCTCTCAGAAGAATTAGTCAACTCTGTCAATCCGAATGATCTCGCTGTGTGTGATCCGAATTTTGTGCTGGAGTATTTTCGTCTTAGTGCTGACAAACGACTACTTTTCGGTGGGCGATGCAATTATTCAGGTAGTGATCAGGAAATAATTAAAAAGAATTTAGTACCAAGAATGCTGAAAATATTTCCTCAACTGGCAAATGTAAAAATAGACTATGCGTGGGGTGGCACGATTGGTGTTCCTATCAACCGTGTGCCACAGATAGGTAAAATTTCATCGAATATCTTTTATTCCCAGGGCTACTCCGGGCATGGTGTCAATGTAACACACCTGGCAGGTCGGATATTGGCTGATGCCATCACTGGCACATTCGAGCAATTTGATATTTTCGCTAAAGTAAAACCTATTGTGATCCCTGGAGCTCATACATTCGGGAAACAAATGGTAGCGCTTGGAATGCTATACTATCAACTCAAAGATCGATTGTAATTTGATTACAAGCAGTGATTAAAGACAGCTAAATATTTTATTTATGTGTATGGCCATACCTCAAGGCCATGTATTGCATTACGAATATCATAGGTTAAAGTTATTGCACTTAGTGTTTTTAAATTATCTATGTCATGTAATGTTATGGTTGAAGGTGAGGAACCTGCAGCTACTATGCCATTGTCGAGTGTACAAAGCCCTCTGCCAAATGCCTGTCGAGCAATGCGTGAATCATCCAGGTCTGTATGAGTTAATTGCTCTGCTGAATAAGTTGGAACCTTAAAGGCACATTGATTTTCAGGTGTGACGTAACGAACAACATTGGCTGTAGTATCATTAAACACTATACCGTCACGATACGGTTGGGCATTATGAACACCTAATGGAAGATTAACCCACTCAGTTATCGTGCTACCGTTAAAGATTAAAGAAGCCCCTGTTCTCAGGCCGCTGATGAACATACCATTTGTTGTGCAACATATATTATTCAAATGCAGTTCATTTTGCTCACCAGGACCATTATTAGAATTTGGATTAAATGGTCTCCCGCGATATTCATCATCATATTTCAATATCTCCAAACCCCAGGTAAATTTTTCGTTATCCAGATCGAATCCGAGGATGGAATCGAAACCGGTAGACGTTAAATATAATCGCCGTTCAAAGCGGCTGATTTCATGACAATGCTTTAAATAGGGACAACGATACGAGGCAAGCATCTCAAAATCAGGCGTATAGACAAAAAGTTCATCACTGGCAGCGACATATATTTTATCACCATCAAAATCAATTCCTCTCAATCCACGATCCCAGCCTCGTCCCTGCCAATCTATATTTGTAGTATTCCAGTCAATAGCCTTAGCGCTTTGATTATTTTCGAGATCTATCAGATAGATGCCACCATGACTTTCTCCCTGGTTGCTACCACGTACCACAGAACTTGCAATGAGCTTTGTCATAATGCCATCTCGATTAATAAAATAATTTGATAAACCTTATAGGAATCTTTACATGAACGAAATTCTTCCATGCGTACCCGGAAATAAATAATCAGAAGAATCATCATAATAACATATGAACAGGCGTGATTTATTTATATAATTATTTTACTGGTATGAATAACAAGCTCCATATAATTGCCATTCAATAATATTATTTCTAAAACTAACAATTGAGGTGAGAAGATGATTACGGGAAGGTGTGAGTGTGGCATAGTACAATATGAGGTGGATGGTGAGATTACCGATTTTAGTCATTGCCATTGTTCCCAGTGTCGACGTCTTCATGGAGCCGCTTTCGCTTCTTTCGGTGGTGTTCCTCGCGACAAATTTCGCTATGTGTCTGGAGAGCCGGACCTGAAAACATATGCCTCGTCAGAAACAAGTGGCAGAGTATTTTGCGGGAACTGCGGGTCAAATATCTTAGTAGACTATAAGCCGGAACCAGATGTCTTGTATATCACGATGGGTACGGTCGACGGCGATCCAAAATGCCCGCCGGGTTATCATCAGTTTGTTGGATCAAAAGCACCCTGGTACGAAATCTGCGATGGTTTACCTGTCCATGATACCTGGCCCGATGATTAAGAATTGAAAAAACGTAGTTTTTAGGAATTAGCCAGGCTTATCGGGATCTCTTCACCGCAGAATGGCAGGTGAGATTATTCAGTTCTGGCACAACAGTCGGAAACGCATCAATGAGGTACCTGAATAGCGCATTGCTTTCAAGCACCAGTACAAAGGCAACGGCTTAGACGAGATGACGAGGATGGTAATACGATAGATACATTAGAAAAGAACCAAAAGGCATTCACCGATCAATCCAAAGGTTTTTCGAGCGACGGTAAGACCTACGCGGACGCAGAGGGACTCGCGTGGATGCTGAAGGACCTGCCCTTGTTAGACAGCGATAGGGCTCTGGACATTGCGACGGGCACGGGTGAGTTTGCGCGTGCATTGGCGCCGCACGTCGCAACAGTAATCGGCATTGATGCAACCGACGCGATGATGGAACAGGGGAAGAAGTTCATTCAACAGGCAGGCATCAAGAACATCACCTTCCATAAAGGCGTTGTACAGGATCTTCCCTTTGAAGATGAAACATTCGACATCGTTTCATCGCGATACGCGTTTCACCATTTCGCAGAGCCAAAGTCAGTGATCTCGGAAATGGTTCGCGTTTGTAAAACAGGCGGTCATATCATAATCGTCGATATCATCGTTCCAGATGAGGCGACTGCAACCGAATATAATTACTACGAGTGGCTATGCGATCAATCCCACACGCGTTGTCTCGGGTTTGAAGAGTTTCAAACCTGCATTCGGCTCTTCGGAATGGATGTGATCTCCGCACGGACCCGAGATCTCGAAGAGGAACTCATCCAGTGAATGGACTTCTCTATCACCGAAAAGGATCATCGCGAGGAGATCCTTGGTGCGGTGAAAACAGAGCTTAGTGGTGGAACCAAGACCGGACTCACCCCCCACAAAAAGGATTCCGTTCTCTTCTTCAGACAGCTCGATCTGGCTATCGTTGGACGTAAGTCGTCTGCCTCAGGTAGTGAAATAATCAATGACCAGAGAACCAGCTGATTTCACCAATTCATAAGGGCATTCTGAAACTAATAGAAATAAATTATCTTGTTATAAATAAATAAATGAATCAGATGTAACGTGCGTCGGCAGAAAAAAAGTTTGCAAGAACATGATGACTGTTTTAATCTTATCTTGTAATTATCTCGTCAATATATTCAAATAAATCAAACTTTTTTATCGACTAACCAACAATTATTTTTCAGTACCAACTATCTGGATTTATTGAACGGTAATGCAGAAACCGCATTATATAACAGTAAAGGAATTTCTGGTCGATTCACCAGAACACGAACCGAAAGGTATTTTCCTGTTGGCCCATGGTGCCGGCAAGGGGATGTCAAGCCCGTTTATGAGTTCCATTGCCAAGGGTATTGCCGCTGCAGGTGTTCGGGTTGTGCGATTTCATTTTCCTTATATGGAAAAAACATTGCGTATTGGCATGGAAACACCAACAGACCAGAGAAAGGTTCTGAAACAATGTTTCAGTGAGATGATTACACATTGTAGAGAACAGGAAAAGTGTCCGAGTAAATATATCATTATTGGTGGTAAAACAATGGGCGCCAGGATTGCATCAATGGTTGCCGATGAGCATAAAGTCGCTGGTGTTATTTGCCTGGGCTATCCATTCCATCCCCTGAATAAACCAAAGCACTTTCGAATTAAACACCTGAAAACCATCGAAACACCCACCTTGATTTGCCAGGGCGAAAATGATCCATTTGGTCGGCGAGAAGAAGTTCAACAGCAAATTCTTTCAAAATCGATTAAGTTCCACTGGTTAGAAAAATGTGATAACAATTTCAAACCAGGAAAGTTATCTCATCGGACTCAGGATGAGAACTTAGAGGACGTAATCCGTGCCTGTAATGGGTTTATTAATCACTTGTTATAGCTTGCAGTAAACTACATCAAGACTAATGTGAAGGAGATATCCGGTCATTCCGCTCGGACCCGCACGGACGACTCATACTGATTTTGCATCATAACTTAGCAGTCTTTAGGGCCACCGATAAATAATACAAATTTTAATTTATTGATTATCAGAATAGGGCACGATTTAGTACACAGTATGCATATTTTTCATAAGCTGTCTACACCAGCCGTAGTATCAACAGGTGCGGGAAGTACTCTTCACCTGATTGTGTTAAGACTGCATATTGGTGATCTAATAAACCGCAATTGAAGGAGGAAGTGCGATATGAAACAACGTAACAATATGCCTCAATTTAGCTGGCGAATAATTTTTGCTACGACGGCATTTATTTCCTGGAGTGCTGTAATGATTTTGGTCGGTAACATTGCACCGGAATTCGGGTTTTCACAAGCTCAAGCCGCAACGACAAAACTCATTGTCAGGCTGGATCGAGATAGATTGGCCGGGAATAATCTCGGCGAGTTCGAGCCATACGAACCGGAGCATGGCGATCTTGTTGCCCGTGGTTATGAGTATTTTTATAGTGAAGATGAAAATTTTGGTATTGGAGTGTGGGAAAGCAAACCAGGCAAGATTAGCTATACCAATCTGGAATATGATGAACTGATGTATGTCCTCGATGGCTCTATGGTTTTGACCGACGAACACGGTAAAGCCGAGACATACGGTACCGGTGAGGGTTTGGTTTTACCTAAGGGATGGACAGGTACCCTGGCTGTTCCAGAAGGCGGCGTGCGTAAAATCTGGGTTTCTTATATGGGCGGCAAAAAAGGCTAGAGCACTAGATGTTATCATCGGCAAACTATTCTTTAGTCACTTAGAATGAATACTCAAGTTATATCTATTGCAGAAGCTATTACGGATAAGCGACAGATAATCAAGTGGATAATATATTCACTGCTATTGTTTAATTTTGCATTATACATAAGGGATGATTGGCAAATTGCATTACACACGATGCGCAATGGCGGATCATTTCTCGACTGGACCGGTGCATTTGCTACGACAATAGATGAAATCGCCTGGCTCACCCTGATTTTTATGTTCGAGCTTGAAACCTATCTTTTATCAGACAAAACTTTGGATGGCCCTGCAACATGGATAATTCACGGCACCAGATTTTTGTGTTACTTATTACTATGCCATTCAGTATACGCGTATGGAATATACGTTTATGAACTAAGCCAGGTCACACTTGCTCAGGATATTACGAATTTATGTCAAATTGCCAATTCCGATGTTTCTTATGCCATCAATCTTGAATACACGTTGGTTGACCAAAAAAATTGTGCTTCTTTATCAGTTGCTTCAGAATTTTTTTTTATAGATTCAGATTTGATCGTTACTGATTCAGCCGGTTTGCAGGTTGAACGAAACCTGGCGTGGATAGATCTGCTGGAAGTGATCACCTGGCTTTGTATCCTGTTTACGATTGAGTTAATTGTCTGGTTGCAAGAACATGGGATCACTAAGGGTCTTGTATTAACAAGTGTGAATTATTCCAAGTTATTACTCTATCTTTTGTTATGGGTAGCGATTGTCTACTGGATTCACAAAGGACACCTGTATTTTGCATGGGACGAATTTGTCTGGATCGCAGGGTTTTTCATGATAGAAATGAATGTTGTTGATTGGCGCAATGAAATTATCGAGGGCGAAAGTCCTTAAACAGCAAGAAGTCCAAGTAGATTGATTAAGAGGAGAAATCGTAATGCCCGAGATTAGTGTTCAAAAACAATGTGCTTCACTCACTGATTTAGTTTTAACAGAATCATTTGGCGAGCCTATCGGTGAACTACCCAGACAGACGGATAGTGGTTTTTTCGAAGAAGGAAATTTGTTTGCGGGAACGTGGGAGTGTGAACCTGGAACGCTTCGGCTTGATCTGGATCTGACAGAATTTTGCCACCTACTAAAGGGGCATTGGATTCTAACATCTGAATCAGGTCAGGTAACCGAGATCAAGGCTGGTGATAGCTGGGTCTTCCCAAGTGGCTGGAAGGGTACGGGTGAAGTGGTTGAAACCGTGCGTAAAGTCTATATGGTCATCACCTGAAGTAAGGCTAGGTAATATTAAGTAATTAACGCATAAGGGCAGTGAACTAACTTGAGCAACTACGATGCGATTATCATTGGGGCGGGTCATAATGGCCTAACCAATGCCGCCTTTCTGGCAAAAGCCGGACTCCGCGTTCTGGTTCTGGAGAAAAATGAATATATCGGTGGAGCAACAGCCAGTCGCGAACTGCATGAAGGCTGGAAATACTCCAACTGCTCTTATGTTTGCAGTTTATTCAGACCTGAAATATATCAGGCCCTGGATTTAGGGCGACATGGTTTGGAGGTAGTACCGCTGCAAGGAAGTTGCACCTTTAAACAGGATGGCGATTATTTCGGCAGTTACCACCAGCCATCAGTCAGGCGTCGCGAGATTGCCAGACACTCAAAGCGAGATGCTGACGCTACCATTCGATTCGATGCTGATTTGATGAAATGGTGTCGTTTGATTAGAGGCTTTTTACTACGTACGCCACCTGATCCAGCTTCATTCAAAATACGCGACGTGATGGAATTTGCCCATCTTCTGAAGACTTTTTACAGTCTGACAGAAAGCCAGATCTACGAGTTTATTCGCTTCTTTACGATGTCAATCGCAGAGTACCTTGAAGAGTATTTCGAAAGTGATGTCATTCTCGCCCACTTTTCCGGAGGCAGTATTATCGGTACCGGGCTGGGCGTCTATTCACCGGGAACGGCTTATGTACTGTTACACCATGCGATGGGTGATGTTGACGGTAATATTGGCTCATGGGGATTCGCTCGTGGTGGCATGGGGTCGGTTTCTAAAGCCATTGCCTCCTCATTTCAATCCATGGGCGGTGATATTCGTACCGGTACCGAAGTACAGAAAATAACAGTAATAGGGCGTAAAGCCACCGGGGTTGTGTTGACCTCGGGAGAAGAAATTAAATCACGGGTAGTGATTTCAAATCTTGATGCCAAGCGTACTTTTCTCAAGGTGATGGATCGCAAAGATCTGCCACAAGAGCTCATACATCGTGCTGAAAATTTTAAGATTCGGGGTTCATCTGGCAAACTTAATATTGCACTTGACGGTATGCCAGAATTTCCGGCGCTACCGAAGGGTTCTCCACTCACACTTGGGCATATGCATTTTACCGATAGCCTCGAACGACTTGAGCGCGCCTACGATGATTGGAAAGACGATCGTTGGTCCAGAGATCCATACGTAGATACAGTGATTCCAACACAGTATGACCCAACCATGTCACCCGCCGGAAAACATATGATGTCAGTGTTCGTGCAATATTGCCCTGCCGAAGCTGAAGGCGGTTGGACTGATGAAAAACGGGATGCGTTTGGTGCGACAGTGATTGATCAGATTGCCCGCTATAGTCCGAATTTCAAAGACCTTATCTTGCATGCTGAGATAAGAACGCCCCGTGAACTTGAAGCGGAAGTAGGCCTCACCGAGGGTAATATTTTTCAGGGAGAACTAACGTTAGATCAGTTAATGTTCAATCGCCCGTTTCCCGGCTATGCCCAGTATCGTGGGCCTGTTAAAAATATGTATATGTGTGGTTCTTCCACCCATCCCGGCGGTGGTGTAATGGGAGCTCCAGGCACCAATGCTGCCCGTGAAATACTTCGGGATCTGCGCAAAACTGATACCACGCCGAGGGATTTTGGTGATGACTAAGGCTTTATATAAATCGGTTGTTATTATCGGTGGCGGCCATAATGGTTTAGTGTGCGCCACGTATTTGGCCAAGGCAGGTTACAAGGTGCAAGTATTGGAGGCCCGCGACACTGTCGGTGGTGCTGCATCCACTACTTGTTTTGCAGACGGTTATAAAGTATCTGGACTGGCCCATATCCTTTACTCTCTAAGCCCAAAAGTTTGTAAAGATCTAGGTCTTGCCGAGACAGGATTGGATACGGGCACGCCTATCCATACCATCGCACTCGATAGCGAAGGCCAGCATCTAACACTTGGTATCAATGATGCTGCTGGCGCTGGGCTTTCCAGAAAAGATATTAATGCCTACACTGCCTTTAAAAAAGAATTCCGTGAATACGCCAAAATGCTTGAGCCGTTGATGATGAATAAACCGCCACGACTCAAGAACATGGATCTGAAAGATAAATTTACCTTGGCCAAGCTCGGTTGGAAACTGCGCTTTGGTCTCGGCACCAATTCAATGCGTGAGATACTCAGAGTAGGTGGCATCAATATTTATGATGTGCTGAACGAGGTTTTCGACAACCCACAATTAAAAGGTGCCATTGCCGCCGATGCGGTGATCGGTCATCATATGGGGCCTCGTACTCCCACTACGGTACTGACTTACCTTCATCGACTTTGGGGCGAAACCCATAGCCCACAAAGTATACCGCCCGGTGGCATGGGCCAGGTTGTCAACGCATTGTCTGTAGCCGCAACACAGGCGGGTGTCACCATTCAAACCGGGGCGAAAGTTCAACAAATTATTATCAATGATGGCAAGGTCACAGGTGTGCAACTGCAATCAGGTGAACAGATTAATGCTGCCATGGTGATCTCCAATGCCGATGCGAAAATTACTTTTTTGAATTTAGTAGGCATAGCAGAACTTGACACGATGTTCGCTCATCGCATCCACACCTCCCGCACCAGGGGCAATGTGGCCAAGCTCCATCTAGCCTTGAAATCATTACCTGAAGTAAAGGGTTTATCAACCGAGCAACTTGGACAACGATTACTCATCGCACCTGATATGCGCTATGTGGAACATGCTTTTAATCATGCCAAATACGGCGAGTATTCAGAGTATCCAGTGTTGGAGATTACTATTCCCAGTATTACTGACCCATCACTGGCACCGGAGGGACATCATGTTATGTCGGTATCGGCATCCTTTGCACCTTACTCATTGAAAAAGGGTTGGGATAAATATCACAGTGCTTTTGCCGATAAAATTATCGACTTGATTGAGCAATACGCACCAGGATTTTCCAGCACTGTTGTTGCCCGAGAGTTACTCACGCCAGTTGATATTGAAGCACAATATAATATTACTGGTGGTCATTGGCACCACGGTGAACTGACCATTGATCAGTCATTTATGATGCGTCCGATTCATGGGTCGGCGCAATACGATACGCCAATTGCAGGTTTGTTTCTCTGCGGTGCCGCTGCTCATCCTGGTGGTGGTATAACGGGTATTCCCGGCCACAATGCTGCACAGCGAATTCTTGAGATGGCATCAGGATTATAATTATGGAACAGCAGTTGCAACATGATTTCAATCAAATATTGCAGCCATCACCCTTTCATGATCGGGTTGATGAAAATTCTCTGGTTAAAAACTGGATGTCCTGGAATGGTTACCAGATAGCCCGGGTCTATGACACCCTGACGTCTGAATATTTTGCCGTGCGTAGTGCATGCAGTGTGATGGATATGACGCCGATGGAGAAATATCGTATTAGTGGCCCCGATGCACTCAAATTCCTAAACCATCTTGTTACTCGTGATATATCCAAACTAAAACCCAATCGTGTCACTTACGTGGTCTGGTGTAATGATGATGGTAAGGTGCTGGATGACGGCACCATCTTTCATCTACAACAAGGCGAGTATCGATTGTGCTCACAACATCATCAATTGGACTGGCTGTTGATGTCCAGTTTGGGAATGGATGTAACAATCAAAGAAGAAACTCATGATATTGCGGCACTTGCAGTGCAAGGCCCTACTGCCTGCTCAGTATTAGGTGCAGCAGGGATCAGCAGGCTAGATCAACTTAAACCTTTTGAGATTATGCATACGCTACTCAATGGTTTTCAGGTGATGATTTCCCGCACCGGCTATACCGGTGATCTAGGTTATGAACTCTGGATTGATCCGGCCAACGCGCTTTCCATGTGGGATGCTATTTTCGGTGTTAAAGAGCGCGGACTCTACGATGTGCGCGCTATCGGATTGGAGGCACTTGAAATGGTGCGGATTGAAGCGGGTTTTATTATGCCCGGTGATGATTTTAATACCGCGGAAACAACGGTGCGAGCCGATCACGATCGATCCCCCTTCGAAGTGGGTCTGGACTGGTTGGTTAATTTTGATAAATCTTACTTTACCGGTAAGCGAGCCCTGCTGAAAGAGCAAGAAAGACCGATTAAAAGACGTCTGCTAAAACTTGTGGTTGAGGGTAATAAGGCACCAGCAGACTCCTTTCTGTACGATAGCAAAAATGGCCGACGTATTGGGATAATCAAAACGCAGACATGGTCTCCTATCCTGAAAGCCAATCTTGCTATGGCCGACATCGAATACAAAAAGGGTGTTGTGCCGAAGGATATCTGGGCCGAGATTTATTACCAGAGAGAGCTCGAATGGCGGGTAACCTGGGCCCGATGCACGATCTCGAAGCAACCCTTCTGGTCTCATGAGCGACGGACGGAGACGCCACCGGGGTGCTTTTAATATTGATTGTAGTCATTGCTCACATAGTCACGGCATCATCAGCTGATTCATCTCGAGCGGGATATTTATTTACTTCGAAAGACAATAATCATCCAGAAATATAAGTTATATAAATTTTTAGAAGAAGAACGTTACCTCTATTGAGAACTGATTTGCTTATCTGTTAAGTTGTTAAACCTTATTACTAAAATAATGCATTATCCGATTGGAATTTATAATTTTTTTATTATAATCACCATAAGCAACATATAAATATCGGTGTTATTTTTCCGTGCGTGCCCGTTCGGAATATTTGGGTCTTCACCTGTATTAATATTACCGCTATGACTATACTTGTATAGTTGTCAATCATAACGAAAAAAGTTTTCATAAATCCTTGGGGAGGGTTTCATGAGTACACAACTCGACACACATGAGCAGTTGCCCAGCCATCGTAAAGCACTTGCCATAGCCGTCTCGGCAGCAATCGCTGGAACAGGAACAAACACGGCACAGGCCGACGGTCTTGAAGAAATAGTTGTAACGGCAACCAAGCGCGAACAGTCACTGCAAGATATACCCATGTCAGTGACGGCATTCACAGATGCTGAAATTGTCAAACAGGGCTTCAAAGCACTGGACGACTATGCCAAAGAGATCCCCGGCCTGGCATTCACTAGGCGGGAGCCGGGCGGCACCACACTCGTCATGCGTGGTTGCGCCACGTCCGGTGTCGCATTTGTTGATAACCCAACAACTTCGATCTATCTGGACGAACAACCTATCTCAGCCGCTGGCGTTAATCCAGATCCCCGTCTGATCGACATTAGTCGTGTCGAGGCACTGAGCGGCCCTCAGGGCTCCTTGTTTGGTGCTGCCTCCCAGTGCGGTACATTACGTATCATCACCAACAAACCCAATATCGATGAGTTTGATTCATGGGTTGATGTGTCTCCCATATCGGCTGTCGAACATGGCGATCTGGGCTATGAGGCCAGTGGCATGGTTAATATCCCCCTTGTGGATGACAAACTCGCACTACGCCTGGTTGGATTTTATTCAGAAGAGGCCGGCTACATTGACAACGTCCTGAGACCTAGTCCGGGCTATAACCTATCTAGTCCAATTAAGGATGGCGGCACTTATCAAGGCGGGGCATTTAATAATGCCGCCTTTGCGGAAGATGATATCAATTCGACTACCAACAGAGGTGCTCGGGCTGCTCTGCGTTGGACCCCGACTGAAAAATATACCATCGATGCCATGGCTACCTGGCAGTCAACAAAATCGGATGGATTCGGCGATACCGACTTAAATGAAGGGGTATTTGCTGGCTATGGTCTCGGTGAACTGGATCAAGTGCGATTTAGTAACGACTTCTGGGACGATGAGTGGTATCAAGTGTCTCTGACGGGTGAGGCAAATCTAAAATATGCTGATGTCACACTTACCGGTTCGTATTTGAACCGCCAGACTCGTTACGATGCTGACTCAACCTCCTATATCGCGACGTGGTCAGAGACTTTCCACGGCGGTGCTTACAATTTTTACTTTGCGAGATACGATTGGGGTAATTATCTGGCCGGCGCTGGACGTACAGCAGGCGATTTAAGGGCCAGTTCCTGGGATGATGGCGAGACAGAACGATGGTCCTTTGAAGCACGCGCCGCCACACCTGATGATTTGGACAGCCGTTGGGGAGGAATCGTCGGATTATTCTGGGACAAGAACACTGATGACACCGTATTTAAAGCCAATGTAAACGGTCAGAGCACTGACTGTACCGACGGGGGAGGATTTTATTCGGATTTTGGAACTCGGTGCACATATGCACATATGTATCTAAGCTTCCTGCATTATTTCTATTTTGGCGTCTACCAACCAAAAGCGTCTGATAACTGGTGGACGGGTGTCTATCATACAGAAACTAAAGAGAAGGCCGTATTTGGCGAAATCAGCTTTGATTTTACCGATAAGTTCACACTTACTGCTGGCGGTCGCTGGTTCGAAATCGAACAAGACAGGACCCTGAAAAATGGTAACTCATCCACGGGTGATACCCGTGACACTACAGTTTTTAACTGTGCTACTGATCAGGACAAAGCGAACTGGCAGGTCACTGCAATAACAGGAACTCTTGTTAATACTGCGGGTACATCTACGGTCACCGGTACAACTGTCGGCTGGACAGGTGGTACCAGCACATCGGGAAGCAAAAACACCTGTTATAACGATACAGCGACAAGCAGTACTGAGTCGGATTGGGTACCAAAAGTCAATGTCACCTACCGTTTCGATGATGACAAGATGGTTTATGCCACCTATTCAGAAGGATTTCGCAGGGGCGGTATCAATAATGCGAAGACCGGTGTGTTTGCTACTGGTGGAGAGTTTCATGATTATCAATCTGATACATTGATAAATTATGAAGCCGGATTCAAGACCTCCTGGCTCGATGATCGTTTACGTTTCAACCTGACCGGATATCATATGGTCTGGGAAGATATACTGATCCAGGTACAAGATCCTACCGAAGCTAGCTTCACCCTGGGTCTGATTAATCTTACCGAGGCAACTATCAACGGTTTCGAGATAAGCGCTGCCGCGCTGCCAGCAGAGGGCTGGGACATTCGCGGTACGGTGGGTCTTAACAGAGCAAGACTGTCAGAGGATACCGACGTGTTGGGGTCAATCCTCGCGAGTGGTACGCGTTTGCCATTGTCGCCCGAGCTAAAGTCGAGCGTGAATGTGACATATACCTTTCCACAAAGAATACTTCAAGCAGAGCCTTATATTTCAGGGAGCTGGGCATATCAGGGGGATTCCTTTAATTCCCTGGCAGGCCTTGGAGGCACTGCATTCCTTAGTCCGGTTCGAAAACACGGTGATTATCATCTCCTGAATTTAAGAGCCGGTATGGAAAGTGACGACTGGACAGCTGCCGTATTTATAAACAACGTGACAGACGAGGTTGGCGAGATGTTCTTCAATGACCGTTGGGCGCAAACGAGGCTTTCGGTTACCCAGCCGAGAACATTTGGCTTAGTATTTAGAAAATATTTCGGTAAATAAAAGTAAATTATTTTTAAAAGTCCCTCCACCAATAGATATTCAGTGGGGTTTGTTTTTTCAAACCCCACTGAATAATTTTAGCAGTGATAATTAGAATAGTCTTAATACTCGGATATCGCGTACGTCCTCACAAACATTCGGAAAAATGAATTTTGAATTGAATAGAGAATCTCGCTGAACTCTCCTTTCTATAAAGTTTATCCAATATAAATTTATCGCGGAATAAAAAACCCGCGTGTAAGCTCAACAGGGATCTAACAGGCTTTTTTGCTGATCTCGGCATTGTAAATGCAAGTTACTATACACAAGACGATTTCCATTCGTGACCGCGCGGAAGATAATAAATTTGCCTGTGACCGATAATGTTCATTGGGTAATACTTAAATACCGTTATTTAAGTGAATATACAGGTGACGAAATTATCTCCCTGTATATTGTCTACCATTTTCAACATGGATAATTAATTCGCAATAATAATCACTATGCAAAAGCTGATCCCCGAAAAACATTGCCGATCTTACTATGCCGCCAGCATAAACGATCAAACTGTCTATCCAGCATTGACAGATTCAGTGACGGTTGATGTCTGCATCATCGGTGCAGGATTTACCGGTGTATCAACTGCGGTGACACTTGCTGAAAGAGGATATCGGGTTGCTGTGGTGGAAGCCAATCGTGTCGGTTGGGGTGCGACAGGCCGTAATGGTGGTCAAATTATCAGTGGATTTAGCGGTGCCAGCAAAATTATCAAACGGCATGGTAGTCATGTGGTAGACACGGTGTGGGAAATGGATCGTCTTGGTATCAAAATTATTAGAAATCGTGTAGAAAAATATAATATCGAGTGTGATCTGAAGAATGGTTTCCTCGATGTCGCTTTAAACAAGCGTCAAATGCGGGGCATAGAAGAAAACTATGAAGCACTTAAACAAAGCAAATATGAATACGATCTACAGCTGCTTGATCAATCGGAATTAAGTAAAATCATTGGGACTTCAAAGTATCTCGGAGGGTTAATCAGAAAAGGCGACGGTCATATTCACCCGCTGAATTTATGTCTCGGCGAAGTACGTGCTGCAGTAAAACTGGGCACACAAATTTTTGAACAATCACCAGTCGTTCAGATCCAGCACGGCGACAGGCCCAGGGTAATCACTACAAGTGGAGAAGTGATTGCAAAATCAATTGTTCTCGCCGGCAATGCCTATCATATGCTGGAGAAGAAACGTTTAGCCGGACTGTTATTTCCAGCCAATAGTTATATGATTGCCACGGAGCCTTTAAGCGATGACGTGGTTAAAGAGATCAACCCGCAGGATCTCGCGATATGCGATGTGAATCATGTTCCCACTTATTACCGTCTGTCAGCCGATAAACGAATGTTGTTTGGTGGTCTATCAACTTATACTGGCAGGGAGTTAAAGGATATAAAAAAATATCTGTTACCCAGGATGCTGGATATATATCCCCAGCTTGAGGGATCCCGTATCGATTATGAGTGGGGTGGCTCAATGGGTATTGTGATAAGGCGAATACCTTTAATCGGCCGTATAGATAAAAATATTTTTTATTCTCAGGGGTATTCAGGATGGGGCGTCTGTGCTACCCATATGGCCGGTGAGATCATGGCTGATAGCGTAGAAGGTAACTATGATCGACTGGAACTGTTCGAAAAAATGTTACACATCCCTATCCCGCTTGGACGATGGGTAGGTAACCAGATAATCGGACTCGGCATGTTGTACTATAAGTTACTAGACCGTTTATAGCCTGACTAATCCAGGGCAATTTTAAATTCTTTTTTAAAGGTATTATTTACCAGCTAGAGATTAGAAACATGCAGTCAGACTAAAATCTTTGTATCCTTAGCACTGTAGAGATAATATCTATGCCTGACAATGATGGACATTGATAAACTAATAAAACGTTATCTAGCCTATTGGGACCATGCAGATATTGATGGCCTCATATCCATGTATGATAATTCAATTCATTATCACGATTTGCCTTCCGGCGATGTGTTCCATTATAAAGATATCAAGAAATATCTCACAGATACCTTCGCTTTTGAAATCGATCAGAAAATTAATCTGCAAGATTCTGTTTATGTTGAAGGTAATTCAGCTTTTATACATTGGAGACAACGGTTTACCCCTACTGGTTCAGACAAGCAGGTGAAGATAAATGGCGTAGAATTTATAGTTTTTCGCGAAGAAAAAATTATCAGTATCCACGACTTTTACGATTATCAGCGCACAGTACCAGATGATGCGTCAGACACTATCAAGGGATCACATATAGAGAAAATGACCAAGTTAGGCCTGGAGGAATCACAATTGCAGCTAATTGCGGAGGAGATTAATAGTTATTTTGATCAACAAGCACCCTATCTGGATCTAGAAATAAATTTAACGATGGTCTCTGAAATTCTTGGTTATACGAGAAATCAAATATCCTATGTGATTAACCATGTACTAAAACAAACATTTTATGAACTTGTGAATACATGGCGTATCCAATATGTCTTACAACAAATGATGAACAAAGATTCAAATCAAACTATCCTGGATATGGCAATCAATGCAGGATTCAATTCTGTGTCTGGCTTTTACAGCGCCTTCAAGAAGCATACGGGCATGACGCCTGCAAAGTACAAGAGGTGTCAGGCAATTTAGTCAATCAATATTCTTATCGGACCCGCACGGTAGATTCACAGTCAGTTCTAAACTTTACTTATAGACCATACAAGACATCAATAGAAAATAATATTGATGAACTGAGTGGGTGAGGTGAGTAATCCGGGCTATCAAGTGCCGATGGTTAAAAATATAAGCAACTCCTGGATAACCAACACGCTTGTCAAACGTACAGTACATTGAAAATAACGCAGTGAACATAGTAGTGACATATAAAAAAAATTATCAGGTATGAAAATCAGCGTATGAATAACTATGACGCAATAATAATTGGCGCTGGTCACAATGGCCTTATCTGTGCCGCCTATCTGGCGAAGAGTGGTAAGCGGGTACTGGTACTTGAAGCAAATGATCAGATGGGTGGTTTGGGTGCAGAGCGAGAATTTCATCCGGGATTTAAGGCAACGGTAGCCCATACTGTCAGTCATTTGCCTGCTGAGATTGTAAATGGACTGGAGTTACAAAAACATGGGCTTGCTATTGCGTCTGATCCGCTCAGCACGGTGGGATTGGACCAACAGGGTAATCATATTTATGTAGATGCCACCGGTATCAAGGGTGCAGATGAGAAAGATACCGTCTCCTATCAGGAATACTGCCGTCTGTTGAATCGTTTTGCCGATGCATTGAAGCCGTTCTGGCTAAAAACCATTCCTGATATTGGCATTAATAGTCTGCAACAGCTTCTTCGCTTTGGGCATATAGGGTGGAAATTACGCAGCATGGGTAAGGATGATATGCGCGAGTTCCTACGGGTTATCACATTACCCACCCGAGACCTGATGGATGAAAACTTTAATAATGAATTACTCAAAGCGGTTTTGAGCTGGGACGGATTAATTGGATCAAGGTTGGCCCCAAGGTCACCTAATAGCGCGGTATTGGCCATGCTTTACCGGATGGCCGGTAATTTTAACGGCCAACGCAACAGTCACGTCATTCCCAAAGGCGGGGTGGGAGGACTCATTCAAGCCCTGGCCAAGGCGGCACAAACCGCTGGCGTAGAGATTAAAACTGCTGCTCCAGTTGAAAAGGTAATGATCGAAGGCAGCGACCTTGGCCCGGTCGCAACAGGTGTACAACTCACAGGAGGTGAAATAATAAAGGGCGGCACTACCATATCCAGCGCTGATCCACGCAGGACATTTGTTGATTTGGTGGGAGTGAAGCACCTGGAAATAGAGTTCAGTCAGCGCATTAAACGCCTGCGTTGTGATGGTTATGTCGCCAAGTTGCACCTGGCATTGGATGAATTGCCTGAGTTTACTGGTCTCGATATTCCTGACAACCGCATGATTATTGCTCCCACAATGGATGCCATTGAATTTGCCTACGATGATTCCAAGTATGGGGATTACTCGATGGAACCGGTAATGGAACTGGTTATACCGTCACTGCATGACGATACGCTTGCGCCTGCAGGCAAACATATCCTCTCAGCACATGTCATGTATGTCCCTTATAAGCTGAACTCTGACGGAAATGATGAGGTGCTTAATGATTTTATGGATCGGGTAATCGATAAGATCGCCATCTATGCACCGGATATTCGGAAAAAAATACTGCACCGGGAATTATTGACCCCGATGGCCCTGGAGCAACAATACAATGTCACCGGAGGTCATTGGCATCATGCAGAACTTGCATTGGATCAAATGTTGATGATGCGACCTACATACGAAGCAGGTCAGTATCAAACTCCCGTTGGAAATCTGTACCTCTGCGGTGCGGGTTGCCATCCCGGTGGCGGTATTATGGGCGGCCCGGGCCACAACGCTGCACAAACCATCCTCGCAAATAGATCGGTTTCGAACGGCTCCTCAAGGAGTGATAGCCAATGAAAAGATATGATGCGATTATCATTGGCGCAGGTCACAATGGTTTAACCAACGCAGCCTACCTGGCCAAAGCCGGACTCAACGTTGTTGTTGTTGAAAAGAATGATTACATTGGCGGAGCGGCTGTATCACGTGAGTTACATGAGGGTTGGACCTATTCTAGTTGCTCATATGTCTGCAGTATGATGCGACAGGCGCTACATCGTGATCTTGATCTAAGTCGTCATGGTTTAATATTGGTGCCGTATCTTGCTACCGTTAATTTTGCTGACGACGATCGCAGGTTGATTTCTTACCACAACGAAGAAGCTGCCTACCTTGAGTTGAAAAGACACTCACCCCATGATGCAGATTCAATGCACCGTTTCCAAACAGACCTGACAAGATATGCTCAGTTCATACGCAAGACATTATTACGAACACCCCCAGACCCGACGTCTTTGCGCCCAAGAGATATTCACGAGTTGCTCTTCCTCGCGAAAGAATTCTCGTCTCTTGGAAAGAAAGAAATGTATGAGTACATTCGTTTCTTCACCATGAGCGCAGCAGAGTTTTTGGATGATTATTTCGAAAACGATCTGATTAAGGCCGCTATGTCCAGCGCAGGTATTATCGGAACGGCTCTGGGTGTTTATTCCCCAGGTTCGTCCTACATTTTATTGCATCATGTCATGGGTGATGTTGATGGAAGTATTGGCGCCTGGGGACTTGCGCGAGGTGGTATGGGCGCGATATCTAATGCTATTGCCGGAGCAGTGCGGGAGCATGGTGGGGAAATTCGTACTAATGCAGGTGTGCAGCAGGTCCTGGTCAGGAACGGTAAAGCGATTGGTGTGGTGCTTGAGAACGGAGAAGAACTTCAGTCACGCATAGTCGTATCGAATCTGGATGCGAAAAGAACATTCACCAAAATAATGGATAGAAATGACTTGCCTGCAGGAATTTACGAGAAGGCTAAAAATTTCAAGATTCGAGGCTCATCCGGCAAGGTCAATATTGCTCTGTCTGGTTTGCCAAAATTTAGTGGCGTGCCAGACAATCGCTATATCAATCGTGGTGGACAGGCTTTTACCGGTTCTCTGGAAACGATGGAAAGAGCTTTCGACTGCTGGAAGCGCGGTAAATGGTCTGAA
>CAZDFI010000001.1:49739-77798 GCA_964504725.1 uncultured Enterobacteriaceae bacterium | reverse complement strand
ACTGTTGATATTTTAACGCCATCTTTAACCAATGAAGTGGACAGCATCGTATCACCCACATTTTCTGGTTTTGCCTCAATTTCGACAGGTTCATCAAGATCAATCCTGCGAAAAATGATTCCAGCATTTGCTGGCGCGGGCCGTAAAGTAAGTAATATCTTCTTTCCTGTATGCAGACCGACACCAGTGGCCCGGATAACATTTTTAAGAGTACGTTGCTTTATCATTGATTTTATTGGCCTTTTTTATATATCTGTTCCTTTCCCCCCAAATACACCTGGCTCTCCAGAGCTTTTTTTATCGCCTTTAGCGACGAGAACAGATTGACTGTGTATGATATCAGGCAACCATAGGGTTTATCAATCTGCCTGACGCCTCAAGAAGGCAGGAATATCCAGATATTCCGAATCATTTTCAACATTTTTCATATCTGTTTCCTGATTCTGGTTACGCATCACCGTTGGTCGATCAAACACTTTATAGTCACCAACCGCAGCATCTTGGACCAATTGCACCCTTGTTGCTTCTTCCCGTCCGATATGACCGAGACCTGTAGCTACGATAGTGACCCTCATTTCACCACTCATGTCTGGGTCAATGACGGTACCAACCACAACAGTCGCATTATCAGAAGCAAATTGTTTGACGGTATTACCCACTTCGTCAAACTCGCCAATTGTCATATCCATACCCGCAGTAATATTCACCAATATGCCTCGTGCACCTGAGAGATTAACATCTTCCAGTAGTGGACTGGATACAGCAGCCTCTGCGGAAACAGAAGCGCGATCTTCACCTTGTGCTTTGCCTGAACCCATCATTGCCATCCCCATTTCAGACATAACTGTTTTAACATCTGCAAAATCGACATTAATCAAACCTGGACAAGTAATCAATTCTGCAATGCCCTGTACCGCACCTAGCAGAACATCATTTGCAGCACCAAATGCATTCAAAAGACTGATATCGCGACCTAATACAGCTAACAATTTTTCATTAGGGATCGTAATCAGAGAATCTACAAATTGACTGAGTTCATTAATACCATCATCTGCAATTTGTGCTCTCTTTTTCCCTTCGAATGAAAATGGTCGTGTCACGACAGCGACAGTAAGAATCCCCATCTCCTTTGCAACCTGAGCAACAATCGGTGTTGCCCCAGTCCCAGTACCACCACCCATACCAGCTGTGATGAAGACCATATCTGCACCTTCCAGAAGATCCATGATACGATCCCTGTCTTCTAGCGCAGCCTGGCGACCAACTTCCGGATCGGCGCCAGCTCCCAGGCCTTTTGTAATGCTTCTTCCTAACTGCAATGAAGTTTTTGCATCAGAATTATTCAGTGCCTGTGCATCCGTATTGGCGCAAATAAATTCCACCCCTTCGATATTGCCTGACAGCATATGCTGTACGGCATTTCCACCACCACCACCAACGCCTATGACCTTGATAACGGCAGCCTGATTATCGGTATCTACAAATTCAAACATAGCATAACCTCCTCATCAAAAATTAAACTCTAAAAATTACCTTGAAACCAACTCTTCATTCTTTCCAAAAGACCACCACTCGCCCTTAATGGTGGGAAGCCTTCTTGCATCTGTTTGCGACCGAACAACAATAATCCGACACCTGTTGAATAAATTGGATTCTTGACCACATCAACCAAACCTGAGATATGTTGTGGCATACCAAGTCGTACCGGCATGTGAAAAATTTCTTCTGCAAGTTCAACGACGCCTTCCATCTTTGAACTGCCACCCGTCAGAACTACGCCGGCTGCAACCAAATCTTCAAAACCACTTCGTCGAAGTTCTGCCTGAATCAGCGTCAATAACTCTTCATAACGCGGCTCAACTACTTCAGCCAATGTCTGCCTTGCCAACCGTCGTGATGGACGTTCTCCAACACTGGGGACGTCAATTGTCTCTTCGGGATTTGCCAACTGCGTTAACGCGCAGGCATATTGCACCTTGATATCTTCGGCATGTTGCGTCGGCGTACGTAATGCAACAGCGATATCATTGGTCACTTGATCTCCCGCAATGGGAATGACTGCTGTATGGTGTATGGCACCGTCAGTGAATACAGCGATATCGGTGGTACCACCACCGATATCCACCAGGCAAATACCCAGTTCTTTTTCATCTTCTGTCAACACGGCATAACTTGATGCAAGTTGCTCAAGAATCACGTCATCAACCTCAAGGCCACAGCGCCTCACACATTTGATAATATTTTGAGCCGCACTAACTGCCCCGGTTACCATATGAACTTTCGCTTCAAGCCTGACCCCGGACATACCGATCGGTTCCTTTACACCTTCTTGATGATCAATCACAAATTCCTGCGGTAAAATATGCAGTATTTTCTGATCTGCCGGGATGGCAACAGCGCGCGCCGCATCAATCACACGATCAACATCACCCATCGCCACTTCATGATCACGAATCGCAACGATTCCATGAGAATTGAGGCTGCGGATATGACTTCCTGCGATACCTGCATAGACAGAATGTATTTCACATCCAGCCATCAATTCGGCTTCTTCCACCGCACGTTGAATAGAATGCACTGTGGATTCTATATTAACGACGACGCCTTTCTTTAGACCTCGAGATCGACTCGATCCCAGACCAATGATCTCAATCTCATCACCGGATATTTCGCCGACAATCGCAACCACTTTGGATGTACCGATGTCCAAACCAACGATAAGATTCTTATCCATCTTTTTCGTCATTATTATTTAACTCCGCTTTCATTAAATTCAGTGGTATGTTGCTTCCAACGAACGGCAAACCCATTGGTATATCGCATATCAATTTCTTTAGCCTGAAGTAATTTTTCACCCAGATTTTTTATCACCACATGCACGAATCGCTCAATACGGTTCTCAAAATCTCTTCTCCCCAGAATGACGCGGAGATTGCTATCCAGTTCAAACTCCCACGCACGTCGTTCATTCAAGTGCAAACGCACTAAACTCAAACCATAGGTTTGTCTCAACAGCCTGAATCGTTCTAGCAATAATTTCTGTGATTCATCCGGTCCTTCAAGAACAGGCAGTCCCTGTGGGAAAGAATCCTTCTCTGGTGAGAAATAATGACCTTGATCATTTAACAGGCCAGTTTCGTTCCACCTGACAACTGCTATTTGTTCATTCACAACAACCCTTAAACCATCTGGCCAGGCTCGATGAACAGACACATCTTTCACCCAGGGCAACGCCATCAATGTGCTACGTATCGCTGCGACATCGATGTTAAAAAATCCACCCTTTACCTTATCCGTGACCAGCATCTGTAATTGATTCGTATCAAGCCGCAAAAATTCTCCCTCGATATGAACCTGCTTTATGGGTAGTGTGGCCGGTTTCATCATCCACATAAAACCCGTAATAATCACAGTTGTCACCAACACAGCCATCAATCCACCAAATAAATTATTGCTGTGTTCAGAACGATCTTGTTCATCAAAACCGTTGCCTGTTTTTTCAGCCATTGTCAGTATCGCTTGCATAAAAAATTGCTCTTCATTCTCACAAACTGGTCGCTAATATCTTTAGCGTCAAATCATCAAAACCAATGCCCGCCTGTTTTGCAGACATCGGGACCAAACTGTGGCTGGTCATCCCCGGCACTGTGTTCACTTCTATTAACCATGGCTTACCATCTTCATCTATCATTAAATCAACACGTCCCCAACCGCTGGCATCCAGTGCATTAAAGGCTTCATATGCCAACTTGCTTAATTCATTTTCAACATCCGCATCAAGTCCACATGGGCAATGGTATTCTGTTGTATCGGCAATATATTTGGCTTCGTAATCATAAAATTCTCGTGGGGTTTCCAGTCTGATCATCGGCAATACCTCATCACCCAGAACAGAAACGGTATACTCACTTCCCACAACCCATGACTCAGCCATTACCCTGCCATCATATTCACGTGCTTGTCTCCACGCGCTTTCCAGCTCAGTCGACTTTTTCACCTTGCTGGCACCATAACTGGAACCTTCCCTAACGGGTTTAACACACAAGGGCAGACCTAAATATTTCACAACAGCATCCCAATCAGAATGCTCATCCAATTCAACAAATGCTGGTGTAGGCATTCCATGGCTTTGCCAAACACGTTTACTGCGACACTTATCCATCGCCAGTGAAGAACCAAGAACGCCACTGCCTGTATAAGGCAGTCCCAATGTCTCTAGCAACCCTTGCATCAAGCCATCCTCACCACCACGACCATGTAGCGCGATGAATACCCGATCAAATCTTCCTTTGTCCAATTGCATCATTAAATCTTCCTGGGGATCGACAATGTGTGCATCAATTTTCTGCCTTAGCAAAGCATCAAAAACTGCTTGCCCACTCTGCATGGAAATGTCCCGCTCAGCAGATGAGCCACCCATCATCACTGCCACCTTTCCAAAGTGTATTTTTTCATCATTCACTGTCACGATTATTTTTGCTCACCAACAATCCTGACTTCAGGAATAAGCTCAATACCATGATCCTGTTTTACTTTTTCCTGAATAAGCAAAATCAATGATTCAATATCTCCGGCAGTTGCATTTCCAGAATTGATAATAAAATTCGCATGCTTTTCTGAGACACAGGCGTCACCGACTGAAATGCCTTTAAGACCACTGTCTTCTATTAATCTGGCCGCATAAACACTGTCAGGGTTACGAAATACAGAGCCACAACTGGCTTTACCTGTTGGTTGGCTTTCAGCCCGCTGATTTAATAATGTCTGTATCCGTTCCATACCTTTACCATCTTCATCTTTGGCAAGTAATAATTCTGCAGAAATAAACCATTCATCTTCAGGTAAATTTACATGGCGGTAGCCTGCCTCAAAATCAGATGCGTCTCTTTTAATTCTCTGGCCTTGTCTATTGACTGTTTCAACACTACGAACAATATTCCACGTTTCACTACCGAAGCATCCGGCATTCATCGCTAATGCACCGCCCATCGTTCCAGGAATACCTGCCAGAAATTCACCACCAGTTAATCCACATTGCGCACTCATTCGTGCAACTTTCGCACATGCAACCCCGGCGCCAACATGCATACTGATGCCGTCATATACTTTTAAATCATTCAATACTCCGGACAATGCAATCACTGTTCCTTTCAGTCCTCCGTCACGCACCAGTAAATTACTTCCCAAACCGAGCCAGAAAATCGGTTCGTCCTTTGTAACTTGCTTGAGAAAGCAACAAAGGTCATCAACATCAGCTGGTTTGAAATAGCGTTCAGCGTGTCCTCCCGTTCTCCAGGAAGTATGCTTTCTCATCGGCTCATCCAGTCTCATGACACCGCGCAATCTAATTTCTTGTGGTTCACTTTTTTTCACAATTTTAGTGATATCAAGTACCAAGATCCCAGACTGATTTGATTGTTCATAAAATTCATTTATTTCGTTTAACACCTTTATTCCTCAATGCCCCTTTTACCCGTACTGCTGCAGCAAACCCGCGGATACCGAACCCACATCCCCTGCCCCCAACACCAATAGCAGATCATTTTCTTCGACAAAGTTTTCCAGTAACTGGGGTATCTCTTCTTGTTTCTCAACAAAAATGGGATCAACCTGACCTCGCTGGCGAATTGCCCGACATAATGATCGGCCGTCTGCACCAATAATAGATTTTTCACCGGCACTATATATATCCAGTAATAATAATTTGTCAGTCTCTGACAGTACCTGACAAAAATCCTCAAACAAATCTCTGGTCCTCGTATAGCGATGTGGTTGAAAAATAACCACCACACGTTTATCAGGCCATCCCTCTCGAACAGCCTGTAATGTTGCATTTATTTCACGAGGGTGATGTGCATAGTCATCAATAATCAGAACCTTCTTGCCTTGAATTGTTAATTCACCCAATACCTGACAACGTCGTGCGATTCCCTGAAATCCAGCCAGTGCACTGATGATCGATTTATCGGCAACGCCTACTTCATGCGCAACGGCGATTGCAGCCAATGCATTTAAAACATTGTGTTTACCGGGTAAGTTTAATTTCACCTGCAACCATTCCTTACAATCTGCCCGGGAAACCTGAAACCAGCTTTGCTGTCCTTCATGACGTATATCATGTGCGAAATAATCCGCTCCAGAATCAAAACCATATGTTTTGAAGGGTTTTAAGATACTTCCCATGATTTTTCTGACACCTTCATCATCAAGGCAGATAATGGCCAAACCATCAAACGGTAAATGATGAAGAAATTCGATAAAATTATCCTGCAAACAATCTATATCACCGCCATAGGTTTCAAGATGATCAGCATCAACATTGGTAAGAATTGCTATTGTTGGTTGTAGATGTAGAAATGAGGCATCACTTTCATCTGCTTCAGCAATCAGATATTTTCCTGTGCCCAGGCGTGCGTGCGTACCAGAGCTGTTGAGTAATCCACCAATCACATAAGTCGGATCAAACCCGCCTTCGGCAAGGACGCTGGCAACCAGGCTCGTGGTCGTTGTCTTACCATGTGTTCCGGCAACGGCGATGCCTTGCTGGAAACGCATCAGCTCAGCCAGCATTTCTGCACGTGGTATCACAGGTATTCTCTTCTCACGTGCTTCAATTAATTCAGGATTATCATCAGCAATTGCGCTGGAAACGACCACCACGTCACACCCATCTACCTGTGACCGTTGATGATCAAACTCAACTTTAATACCGAGAGAACACAAATGATTCGTTACGCGGCTTTCCCGCATGTCTGAACCCGATATCTGATATCCCAGATTATGTAGTACTTCAGCAATGCCACTCATGCCTGCGCCGCCGATGCCCACAAAGTGGATATGGTTCACCCGATCCATTGCATTCTCACCCTTGGCAGAATTTCTGTGTTCAGGCACAGGCCACCTCCATGCATAAATCGGCAACATGATCTGTCGCCCCTGGTCTGGATAAAGATCGGGAGATCTTCGCCATCTTGAGCAAACCGTCCCGGTTCCGTGAGAAATCTCTAAATAACCGGGCCAAAGCTTGTCCATTTAATTCTGCTTCCTGGATCAGGACGGCACCACCATCACGACTTAAATAATGTGCGTTAGCTGTTTGATGATCGTCTACTGCAAAAGGATATGGCACAAGAATCGCAGCAACACCTGCCGCCGCAATCTCGGCCACCGTCATGGCGCCTGCTCTGCACAGCACGAGATCAGCCCACTCATAGGCTGATGCCATATCCTCGATATAGACCTGTGGCTCAACAGAAATATTTAAAGAATGGTAGCGCGCTTTGGTTGAGTCCAGATGTCTATCACCTGTTTGATGCTTTATCTGGAAATTTATTTCATCACCCAGAACGGAAAGCGCATCAGGAACAACTTCATTCAATGCCCTAGCACCAAGACTTCCCCCCATAACCAGAATCCGTAAACAATTATCAGCGCGACCTTGAAACCGATCTTCAGGAATTGCAATTTCGATAATCTCTTCACGCACAGGATTACCTGTCACCTTTGCATTTGTTGATGAAGGAAAGGTCTTTGGGAAGGCCTCCATCACAATGCGCGCAAGTGGCGCCAGGAGTCGATTCGTCATGCCGACAACAGCGTTCTGTTCATGTATGCACAACGGTATGCGCATCAAACATGCGGCAACACCACCGGGACCACTTGCAAAGCCTCCCATACCCAGCACGGCAGCAGGTTTTTGTTTACTCAGGACAATTATTGATTGAACTACCGCCATCAAGATTGATGGTGCAGCAGTGAGCCAACGGACTATTCCCTTGCCTCGTAAGCCACTAATATTAATCGTCAATAATTGATAGCCATTTTCGGGAACAATTTTTGCCTCAAGACCTGTTTTCGTACCAAGCCATAACAAGGGAATGCCTCTTTCACGCAAACAATTAGCGACCGCCAGGGCCGGGTAAATATGCCCCCCTGTGCCACCAGCCATTATCAAAATTGGTCTATTCTCCATGGGTCTATTCTGCATAAGACTTCATCTCTTCGGGCGACCGTTTTGTTTGTCGATTTTCCACTTCTACGCGCAACAAAATGCCCAACAACAAACAGGTAATAATCATACTGTTACCGCCGTAACTCAGTAGTGGTAATGTCAATCCTTTGGTAGGTAATACACCAAGGTTAACGCCCATGTTAATGAACGCCTGAATACCGATAATCAATCCAATTCCATAGGCAAAATAGGCTGCGAAAAGTTTTCCCATACGTTCGGCAATGTGGCCAATAACAAATGCTCGCCACACCAGAAAGTTAAATAACAAAATAAGGATCGCAGATCCAAACAATCCAAATTCTTCCGCGAATACAGAAAATACAAAATCAGTGTGCGCTTCAGGGAGATAAAACAATTTTTGTACACTGCTGCCGAGACCAACACCAAACCAGTCTCCACGTCCAAATGCAATTAATGCCTGAGTTAATTGAAATCCACTATTAAAAGGATCTTGCCAGGGATCAGAAAAACTCATTAATCTTTGCAATCGATAGGGCGACAATACCGCCAGACTGGCAAGGATCGTAATTGCTGTTAATACCCATGCGAATAATCTTCCGAGCGGAACACCACCCATAAACAACATCCCTAAAGCTGTCGCTAACAGAACAACACATGAACCATAGTCAGGTTCCAGCAACAACAAACTTGCAACAATCGTTAACACGCAGATAGGCCTGATAAAACCTGCAAAATTATTTCTGACATGCTCGCCATGACGCACCATGTAACCCGCCAGATAAGCAACGACACAAAATTTGACAGGCTCAGATGCCTGAAGTGAGAACGAACCAAAAGTGATCCACCGTGTACTGCCATTGACTTCCCTGCCCACCCCGGGGATTAAAACCAGAACCAGTAATAATAAACCAAGCAGCAGCAGTGGAACACTTAAAAACTCCCACACTGACAGGGGAATCTTCAATGATGCAGCAATCAAACTCAGGCCGATTACTGCTGAAAATGATTGTCTCCAGAAATAATGCAAGGGCTCATGAAATTGACGATCGGCTATCGCAATTGAAGATGAGGCGACCATGACCAGACCAAGACCAATTAATATAAGGATCACCGTCATCAACCAGGTATCATAAGGCCGAAGCAGAGCATTTATCGTTGAGACATTACCTTTGGGGATGGCTTGCTGTCTATACATCGCTCCGATCCTCAAGCACCTTTTTGACTGCGTTAACAAAGGCTTCACCACGTTCCTGATAATTTTTAAACATATCAAGACTTGCACATGCAGGAGAGAGCAAAACAATATCTCCAGCTTTAGCTATTCTTGCTGCAGTCTCAACTGCCAACTCTATAGTATCAACTGAATGAACAGGCACCACCTTTAACAACACCTCGCCAATATGGGGCCCATCTTTACCTAAAACAATTGCTGCCTTTAATCTACCTTCCGCAATTTCCTCCAGCTCAGAAAAATCAGCACCTTTACCATCACCACCGGCAATCAATATCAGATTTTCGTCGCCAGATAATCCTTGAATGGCCGCACAAGTTGCGCCAACATTCGTGCCCTTGGAATCGTTGATCCACTGCACATTTGCATGTTCAGTTACACACTGACAGCGATGATCCAAACCTGAAAACGAACGCAACACATTCAAAACAGCCTCTAGTGAACAATCGAGTGATTCTACCAGTGCCATAGCAGCCATTGCGTTTGCAATATTATGCTCACCTTTAATACGCAGATTGTTCACAGGGATTAATTTTTCACACCCTTTCACTATCCAGGACACATCACCATAGTCACGCAAACCATAACTGCCTGCTTCAGGTTCAGATAATGTAAATCCAATACTATTTCTTTGGCCTCGAGACATATTTGCAACAATCGGGTCATCCAGATTAATAATCATCGTTCCGTTACCATCATAGATGCGCTCTTTTGCCTGACAATATTCTTTCAGATCTTCATATCTATCTAAATGATCTGGTGAAACATTTAACACCACGGATGCAACTGCATTCAGTGACGTTACTGTTTCTAATTGGAAGCTCGATAATTCGAACACATAAATGTCAGGGGGTTGGTCAGGCATCTCATCAGCCAGTAACTCCAGTACCGGTGTGCCCAGATTACCGCCTTCAGCAACATTGATATTTGCAGTACGAGCCATTTCAGCAACCAATGTTGTGACCGTACTTTTCCCATTCGAACCTGTAATAGCGATAACAGGAACTGAACTGTTTCGACAAAACAATTCAATATCACCATATACTTCAACACCTGCGTTGATTGCCTGAGTAATGACATCCTCTTGCAATGACACGCCTGGACTCACCAGCAGATGATCAGTGTCAACCAACAGGGACTCATCGAATCTACCCAGATATAATGGAACAAAAGGTAACCTCGCTTTCATTTCATCTAACATTGGAGGCTCTTCACGATTGTCCGTAACCGCAAAATTCATTCCTTGTGCAGCTAAATATTGAGCGCAAGCAAAGCCTGTCTTTCCAAGACCCACGACCACGGTATCAAATTGTTTACCTGTCTCTATCACTTCAACAATGGTTGCCTCTGCACACTCCAAAACTAATGCCTCACCGCACCTTCAAGCTAGCAAGGCCAATCAATACAAGTATTACTGTCACTATCCAGAAACGGACAATCACTCTGGGTTCTGGCCACCCTTTCAATTCATAATGATGATGTAGTGGTGCCATATGAAAAACTCGCTTGCCAGTTAATTTATAAGAACCGACTTGTAAAATGACTGAGAAGGTTTCCATAACAAACACCCCGCCCATGATGAACAACACCAGTTCTTGACGAACCACTATTGCAACAATACCAAGTGCCGCACCTAGTGCCAGTGCGCCGATATCGCCCATAAATACCTGTGCCGGATATGTGTTAAACCACAAAAACCCCAGACCTGCGCCAACTATCGAAGCGCAAAATATTGCAACCTCTCCGACGCCTTTGATATAGGGAATACCCAGATACTCTGCAAAATAAGCATGGCCTGTAGTGTAAGCAAATATCACCAGGGCTCCTGAAACCAGAACTGTTGGTAATATTGCAAGGCCATCCAGCCCATCAGTAAGATTCACTGCATTGCTGGAGCCAACGATGACAAAATAGGACAGAACAACATACATCCAGCCAAGATTTATCGTCACATCTTTGATGAAAGGTATAATCAATTGTGTCTCAGCAGGAGATGCGGCAGTTTGATATAGAAATAGAGCAGCACCCAGACCAACGACAGATTGCCAGAAATATTTATAACGTGCGGACAAGCCTTTAGGATCCTGATGCACAACTTTACGATAATCATCAACCCAACCAATCACCCCAAAGGCCAGCGTAACCAATAAAACAACCGCAATGAAACGGTTACTTAAATCTGCCCAGCATAATGTACTGACCGCGATGGACACCAGAATTAATAATCCACCCATGGTTGGTGTCCCGGATTTTGATAAGTGTGATTCTGGACCATCATCCCTGACACTTTGCCCAATCTGATATTCGTTTAATCGTTTTATCAAATAAGGCCCAATGAGTAATGAAATAAAGAGTGACGTCAACACTCCCAGAATGATGCGTAATGTAATATATTGAAAAACATTAAAACCGCTATGAAATTGAGTAAGATATTCAGTCAACAAAAGCAACATAATTATTCTTTCACCTCCAGGGCATTAACCACCAAGGCATTAACCAGGTGCTCCATCCCCATAGCACGAGATCCTTTGAATAAAATAGTTACATCCGAATCAATCTCTGTCTTTAGCAATGACGCCAGTTGTTCATGACTACTTACGTGATGAGCACCTTCACCAAAAGAGTGAACACTGCATTTTGTCAGCTCACCCAACGCATAAAGGCGTTCTACGCCTGAGGCCTTACTTATTACACCTGCATATTCATGCAACGCTTCGGCATCATTACCCAGTTCACCCATATCGCCGAGCACGAGCCAATGTCTGCCGGGAAATTTATCAAGGACTTTTAATGCTGCCTCAAGAGAGGACGGGTTAGCGTTATAAGTATCATCAATGATTCGGCATTGTTGTAACCCGGCTTTAATTTGCAACCGTCCTTTTACCGCATTGACGGATTCAAGACCTTGCTTGATGGCAGATAAGACAATCCCAAGACTGATTGCGCATGCAGCTGCAGCTAAGGCATTCGTGATGTTGTGTATACCTGGCACGTTCAGCGTTAATTCGACATTTCCTACTGGCGTTATCATTTGAAAAGAAGACTTGTACTCTTCAATCCGTATTGATTCAGCAGTGACTTCGTTGTGATTTCCTAGCCCAAATGTTAGTTGATTGGTATGCCTGCTCTTTTCCAGCCATAGATCAGAAAAATCATCATCGCCATTGATTACAGCAATTCCATCTTTCAGCAGACCGCTAAAAATTTCAGCCTTGGCATGCGCGACACCTTCAATATTTCCAAATCCTTCAAGATGGGCTGGTGCACACTGGGTAATTACGGCAACCGTGGGCTGAGCAATTTCAGAAAGCCATTCAATTTCGCCAGTGTGATTTGCGCCCATCTCAATGACTGCATATTGATGTTCATCCCCCAGACCAAACAATGTCAGCGGCACACCAATATCATTATTAAAATTTCCCTGGGTCGCCAATACCGATGCCTTGCAACTTAAGATAGAGGCAAGCATTTCCTTGACTGTTGTCTTACCATTACTCCCTGTAATCGCAACCAGCGGTATGGGGAAAATTGCGCGCCAGTTTCTGGCCAACTCGCCCATCGCATGTCGCGTATTCTTAACAACGATGGATGGCATAGAGAATGGTTCCATGGATAAGCTGGATGCATCCTGTTTTCCCTCCACAAGGACAGCACTGGCACCAGCGGCTTTCGCTTTATCGATATAATCATGACCGTCAAATTTTTCTCCCCGCAAGGCAATAAATAATTCCTTGTCTTTTAGCGTGCGGGTATCGGTACTGCATCCGTAGAAACAAATATCTTTCCCCTGATACGTTGCTTGCAATATTTCGGCTGCTTTCGATATTTGCATATTAATCATCCGTTATTACCGTTTTCGGGTTCGTCCAGGACTTCTTCTACGATTGAGCGATCACTTAAAGGAGTTCGTACCCCTGCAATCTCCTGATAATCTTCATGGCCTTTACCGGCAATTAAAACAACATCATTGCCAGATGCAGAATGTATCGCCTGCCTGATTGCTTTTCTTCTATCGGGCTCTCTTGTTACCTGAGACTGATCTTTTATCCCACTAACAATATCTTCAATAATTGCCTCTGCCGGTTCATTCCTGGGGTTGTCATTGGTCAAGAAAATATGATCTGCTATCGCTTCCGCGACCTGACCCATTTCAGCGCGTTTACCCTGATCCCGTTGACCACCACAGCCAAAAACACACACGAGTTTTCCTGAAGATTGAGATTTCAGAACATGAAGCGAGTGTTTCAATGCATCAGGTGTGTGTGAGTAATCAACAATGACCAGGGGTTTCCCTTCTCGCCTGAAAGATTCCATTCTGCCTGGGGCACCCGAACAGGTTGATAAAATTGAGACCGCATCCTTAAATACGATGCCAGACAGACAGAGTACTGACAGAGATGCCAATAAATTTGAAGCATTGAATTCGCCAATCAGTGGCGATATCAAGGTACCGTTTCCAAAAGGAGAATCGATTTCCAGCTTCAGACCAGTCGCATCGTTAGAAACAACATTGCCTTCCACAACAGGAAAATCAAATAGACCACCAGCCTTCAGTGTATACCCAACAACTTCTATTTTATGCTGAAACTCTTCTATCAACTCTCGACCAAACGTATCATCAATATTAATGACAGCCTGTTTGATCGAATAATCACTGAATAACCGTCGCTTTGATTCCGCATAATTTTCCATCGTTTGGTGATAATCAAGATGATCACGACTTAAATTTGTGAACACGGCAATATCAAACTCAACCCCTGATACACGATATTGATCAAGACCATGAGAGGAGACCTCCATGGCCACCACATCAACTCCATCCTCACGCAACTCCGCAAAAGTATTTTGTAGCGCCACTGGTTCTGGTGTGGTATTTGGTCCTGTAGAAAGTTGATCAAACGGCCCACATCCTAAAGTACCTATCAGCCCACTTTTCCCCTGTCTTTCATCATTGAATGCTTGTGCGATAAGATAACTCACGGTCGTTTTGCCATTCGTACCTGTAACTCCCATTACATTCATGTCATGGCTTGGGTTTTTGAAAAATCTTGCAGCAATTAAACCCGCTTGCGCACGCAATTGTGGAAGTGCAATAACAGGCACGCTATATTTTGGAATATCCGGGGTCTGCTCTAGCTCTAAAACGACTGCACTCGCACCTGCTTCAATTGCAGTCTTCACGTAATTCATGAAGCCAGAATCGTTATAAGCAATAAATAAATCGCCTGATTTAACCTTTCGACTGTCAGGGCTAATCCCCGTCACTTTGACATCATGCTGACTCGGAATATTTGATAAACCCTGCAACAACTGACTGAGTGTTTGAGGTGTTGTGATCTTGTCCACAGACATCATCAGTTAGTCCTCTCTACCGCAACGATTTGCCTGTTCAATACAGGAAAATCGTCAGGTGGAATATCAAGTAAACGCAGGGCACCAGCCATCACGTTTGAAAATACAGGCGCTGCCACCAGGCCTCCATAATAATCATCGCCCTGCGGCTCATCAATAATCACCACAGCAATCAGCCTCGGATTACTGGCAGGAGCCATACCGGCAAACAGCGATAAATAACGATCCTCAGAATAACCACCAACAACAGATTTATGTACTGTCCCGGTTTTTCCAGCAATACGATAACCTTCTATTGATGCCTTTTGTCCAGTACCACCTGTTTGAACAACTGTCTCCAACATCGCCCTGACTTGCTGGGCCACCTTTGCAGAAAATACCCGAGTTCCATTCACTGGTTCTGTAACCTTTAAAAATGAAACCGGTAACATCATGCCGTCGGTAGCGAAAGGTATGTAGGCCTTTGCCAATTGCAAGGCAGTCACCGAGATGCCATAGCCAAAAGACATAGTTGCCTGCTCTACTTCAGACCAATTGTTGTATGGATTTAAATATCCGGATGATTCTCCCGGAAATCCACTTCCGGTAATCTGACCAAAACCAACCTTTGTTAATGTTGACCAAACATCCAGTGGTTCAAGTGATAAGGCAATCTTACTAGCTCCAATATTACTGGATTTTTTTATGACCGTAGTCAGATCGATCACACCATAATCTCTATGATCACGTATCGTATGATTACCTACTTTAAAGAATCCAGGCCGCGTATCTATGGTTGTTTTAGTATCATACATTCCACTTTCTAAAGCCGTCGCAATGGTAAACGGTTTCAGTGTTGAGCCAGGCTCAAAGACATCTGTTAATGCACGGTTGCGATAGTTACCGCTCTTTAAACCAGTTCTGTTATTTGGGTTATATGAAGGCTGGCCAGCCATGGCAATAATTTCACCCGTCTTCACATCAAGCATAACCAGCGTGCCTGCGCGTGCTTTATAGTGATTGACCGCGGTCTTTAATTCTCTATAGGCAAGGTATTGAACACGTCTATCAATGCCAAGGACAAGTTGGTTACCAGTATCTGGAGTAGTAATGCTTTCTATGTTTTCAATGATTCGACCGAGCCTGTCTTTTAAAACCCTTTTGCTTCCTGGCGAACCTTTAAGCCAGCTATCAAAAGCCAGTTCTATGCCTTCTTGACCTGAATCATCTATATTGGTAAATCCAAGTACATGAGCAGTTACTTCGCCTGCGGGGTAATAACGACGATATTCCCTCTGTAATGAGATGCCTGGAATGTTCAGTAGCATAACTTGTTCCGCAAGCGCAGGGGCAACATGTCTTTTAAGATAGACAAACTGTCTGCCAATACGATCTTTCAACAAGCTGGTTAATTCTTCTTCATCCAACTGTAAATATTCAGCAAGCTGATTCAGTTTTGAATCATTAGCCATTACTTTACGAGGCACCGCCCAGATGGAATTCACTGGCGTACTAATTGCCAGCGACTCGCCATTACGATCCGTTATTATGCCTCGATGAGCAGGTATTTCCACGACTCGTAATGCCCTTGCATCACCATGATCCTGCAAAAATTCTTTATTTGATACCTGTAGATAGACTGCACGGAAAAGCAGCCCTATCATACAGATTGTAAAAAGACTGAGTAGAAACCAACGTCGCATTGGGAACTCAGTTATTTTTACTGTTTCACTCATTTTAGTTTCGTAACTCATTTAGAAATCAGAAAAACCGAACGCGCTTCAGGCTCGATCATGTGCAACTCAGTTTTTGATACAGTCTCAATTCTAGCATTTGTTGCCCAGGTACTCTGCTCCAGTTGCAATCGACCCCATTCTTCATTCAAATCGTCTCTGTCTTTTTCCAGTCGCTGTATTTCTACAAACAACTTACGCGTGTCGTGGCGAGCGATGACAACCTTAACTGCCGAAAAAAATACTGTTATTCCCAATAGAATCAAGAAAACAGTTTTCATGTCGCTGGACACTCGGCTATACGTAATACGGCACTACGTGATCTTGGGTTGTTTTTTATTTCATCCTCTTGAGCACGTATTGGTTTTCCAACAATAATTAATTTTGGTTTGAAAACATCATGCGTCACAGGTATTTCTCTGGGAATATCGACGCCTTGAGATTGATCTCGCATAAATCTTTTGACCAATCGATCCTCAAGGGAATGAAAACTGATCACCACTAACCTGCCGTTAGCTGAAAGTACATTCATTGCTTGCATCAAAACAGCATCCAATTCTTCCAATTCTCGATTGATGAAAATACGAATAGCCTGAAATGTTCTGGTCGCCGGATGCTTGTCTCTTTCCTTGCTATGGATTGTTGCGGTAACCAAATCAGCGAGCTGCTTCGTTCGCGTGATAGGCGTTTCATTTCGTTGCTGAACTATGGCCCTTGCAATCCGTCTCGAAAATCGTTCATCACCAAAATTATAAAGTACGTTGGCAATTTCTTCCGCAGGCGCCTGACTCAGCCACTCAGCCGCAGTCACACCATTGCTGTTGTCCATACGCATATCAAGATCGCCATCACGTAAAAAACTAAACCCTCGTGAAGCATCATCGAGTTGTGGTGAAGAAACACCCAGGTCAAGAAATATGCCATTAATCTTGTTTGTCAGGTTCAACGCTTTCACTGACTCTTCCAGTTTCGTATAGGAACCGTGCACCAGTGTAAATCTCGGGTCATCCAGTAATTGTTTACCAGCTGCTGCAATAGCATCAGGATCCTTGTCGAAGGCAAGTAACTGGCCATTCTCATCAAGTTGCTCAAGAATGGCGCGACTATGACCTCCACGACCAAATGTACAATCAATGTACATGCCGTCAGAACGTATCTTGAGGCCTTGTAATATTTCATTCAGTAATACCGGTGTATGTTTAAGCTCCGTGTTGTCTGACCTTTTTACTTTTGTCTTGGCCATTTCCTGCGTTACTCATCAGGCATGAGTCACAGTAACTGGAATCATAATGATAAGGACTTAAGTGCATCGGAGGTTTCACCTGAGTCATCTCCAATCTGCTCTAACCATTGATCACGTTGTTCTCTCCATGCCTTTTCATCCCATATTTCAAACTTATTCCCCTGGCCGAGAATAACGGCCTGTTTCGTGAGTTGAGCGTAATCACGTAATTCCTGCGGCACCAGAATTCTGCCCTGGGCATCCAACTGACAATCAGAAGCATAACCGCGCATCATCTGTTTGGTCCTGCGGCCCTGCTTGTCAAAATCTGATGATTCGGCGAGTTTGGTTTCAATGTATTCCCACTCAACCAGAGGGTATAGCCAGAGCGATCTGTCCATTGGATTCAAGGTTAAAACCAGGCAGCCTCCGGTCTCAGAAGACAAGCGCTCGCGATATCGACTAGGCACTGCTAATCGACCCTTGCTATCAACACTGAGTGTACTAAAACCTCTAAACAAGGAAATTCCCCTAAATGATTGTTTTACCCACAATTACCCACATTTACCCACTTCGCGAACTATAGGTATTTGCAAGCCCTGATGCAAGCAAAGTTTGCTTATTTATTCAGAAAATGTGTCTGTGTAACAAACACTTACAGCAGAAAAGCTGAAAAAGCATAAAGGAAAACACTACCTTATAATTTTAAACTATTTTTATATCATAAACTTGTGACAAAATATTGATAATCTACTTGAAGTATTGTCATAATACGATGATTCTGCAGAAAAAAATTAGGGAGTCGGCCTATAAGCCGGGTTCTGTTCTACCAGCAAGCTGGTAAAGGTAATCATTCATCTAGGATGCGCGTCACCACACACCTCAAGCAACCTACCCAGGGACAACGCGGACCACGTCTTGCTGCAAATAAAGCCCAAGTCTTTCTGAGCAATGCAACGGGCCCCTCTATTTGGTCTTGCTCCGAGTGGGGTTTACCCTGCCACTGATATTACTACCAGTGCGGTGCGCTCTTACCACACCATTTCACCCTTACCATTTAGTTCCGAAGAAAATCAATGGCGGTATATTTTCTGTGGCACTTTCCATAGGCTCGCGCCTCCCAGACGTTATCTGGCACTCTGTCCTGCGGAGCCCGGACTTTCCTCCCCCTGCCTGAAGACAAGTCTATAAGACAAAGGGCGATTACCCGGCCGACTCCCGGTCGCTAGTTTCGGTCAAGGAACAACAGCATGCAAGGTCATTTTGATTTACCTGAGCTACATAAGAAAACCAAAAAATTTAATAAGCCACAGAGGTCACAGAGGAAAAACATTATTTAAGCTAATATGTGGTTTTATTGATGTGATGCTTTAGTGCTTGTCTCTGTGCTCTCTGTGTCCTCTGGGGCATGTTTATTTATGAGTGTCTTTCAAATCCATGGCTAACTTGTATATATCATTCCTGTTACCCTGCATTATTTCACTGGTCAATTTGGCTGCTTCTTTTACAGAATGATCTGCCAATAATATTTTTAATACTCTATTGGCTTCTTGTGTATCAAATTGATCGGCCTTATCACCCTGAATGACAACGACAAACTCACCTTTGCTCAGGTTCCTATCGCTATTCAACCATTCCAGGATCTCCGCCAAGGTTGCCCGCTGAATATTCTCATGCAACTTTGTGATTTCTTTTGCGATCACTGCCTGCCGCTCAGCACCAAAACAACTTATTGCATCTTCTATACATGCCAATATTCTGTGTGGTGCTTCATAAAACACTACTGTGCTGGTCTCTTTCTTTAGCAATTGCAATCGTTGCCTACGGGCTGTTTTTTTCGTAGGCAAATAGCCCTCAAAGATGAACTTTTCAGATGAAAATCCAGAAACAGATAATGCACTGATCAATGCTGATGGCCCAGGAATTGGAATTACTTTTATCTCTGCAGCATGTGCCGCAACCAGCAGATGATATCCCGGATCACAAATCATGGGGGTTCCAGCATCTGATATTAATGCAACGGATGTACCTGCCTGCAATTGCTGTATGAGTACAGGCGCTTGAGTACGCTCATTATGATCATGATAGGCACGAATTTTTGTTTTGATACCAAATTGATTTAACATGGGCTTGCTGTGACGAGTGTCCTCAGCCACAATGAGATCGACATTTTCCAACACCATTTTTGCCCTAGGACTGAGATCCTCAAGATTTCCAATGGGTGTTGCAACGATATACAAAGCACCTTTTATGATTGACACACAGAACTCCGCTCCGTTAACGTGACACAAGTTGCCACGGTAAAAATCTATTTTAAGGACTACTTTAATAAAATAATGCGACACAATACACCAATCTTTCTGGTTCTCCTGCTTTCCTTGTTAAATCTGGCTGGCTGCGGCCCACAAACGAGTAAACCTGAAACTCCAGCTCCCGAAGCCGATGTACATGCAAAAGAGCTTTATCAGGCAGGAAATTTTTATGCTGCGGCTGAAGAATATTTAGCTCTGGCAAAGTCTGATCGGAACAACGAGATTAAATATCAACTGGGTGCCGCAGATGCTTTAATTAAGGATCAGGAGATAGAACGAGCGCAACAAATCCTGGAAAACCTGCCACAGGAAAAGCTAAGCGATGTTCAGAGTGTTCTTAAAACAATTTATGAAGCACAGATTTTACTGGCAAAAAACGACCCCGAGGGGGCATTTCAACAATTAAACTTCAATATTCCTGCTGCAATACCACGAAATGTACTTGCAAAATTTCATGAAACACGTGCAATGATATTACACTTGAAAAATGAATACTTTGCTGAAGCCAGGGAACGCATCCTTTTAAATTCCTATATGGATGACAATCAGGAGATTTCTGATAATTATCAAAACCTATGGCAAGGTTTATCTCAATTATCACCTGATGAACTTGATGACTATCGAACTGATAATGCCGGAATACTCACCAGTTGGCTGGAACTTGCTATCATCAACCAAACCATGCTGCAAAATACAACTAATCTTGAAGCTGCAATCGCTACATGGCAACAGAGATATCCTGATCATCCGGCCTTGTACAATATCATTCCAGACATCATTGACAGTTCCAGACAATTAGCCGAACAACCTTCACAGGTTGCGCTGCTTCTGCCATTCATAGGCGGATACAACGATGCTTCTATCGCGATACGTGAAGGTTTTGTGGCTGCATGGTATGAGTCAAGAGATGATAAACCGATCATAAAAATTTATAACACTGATGTCGAAAATATCATTGAAAAATACGAACAGGCCATTGCTGAAGGCGCCGATTTTATTGTCGGACCTTTACAAAAACAAACGATATCGAAACTGATAGAGGAAGGTGATATCAGAGTGACGACACTGGTACTCAATCAATATGATGGAGAACGAAATACTTCAAATGCATCTAATCCGTCCGTGCTGCCTGCCATCATACAGTTTGGTCTGTCCCCGGAAGAAGAAGCCAAACAAGTGGCAGAACGTGCATGGTTCGATGGCCGTGCTCAAGCAATCATTATCTCAACGGGAGATGAAAGGAGTAGGCGTGTTCAAGATGCGTTTACCTCGCACTGGCAGGAACTCGGAGGAACCACTCTTGATCATGTCAATATCGGACAGGATATTAAGGCGCTTGCCGATCCCGTCAGGCGAGTCCTTAACATTGACCAAAGTAAACAGCGTGGCAAAGCCTTGCGTAGCAAACTACAAAGAAGTCTGAAAACGGAGACAAGGCGCAGGCAGGACATAGATTTAATCTTCATGGCGGTGCCGCCTGCGATAGCCAGACAACTCGTGCCACAACTACGTTACTACAGGACTGAAGATATTCCTCTGTACTCTATTTCTAATATTTATACGGGCAATATTAACGTGCATGCTGACAGTGATATTAATAATGTTTCATTTGTCGATATGCCGTGGGTAATTGATCCTGAGAATGAATATTCGCCGTTAAACAGAATGATTGAGCGATACCGAAAACCTGCCCATTCAGCCTATAAAAGATTGTATGCATTTGGTATTGATGCCTATCGCCTCATCCCTCGAATTGCTGAACTTGTCTTGCAACCCTCCCGGCAATATGAAGGTAAGACGGGTTATTTAAAGATTGATAAAGAGGGTCGAGTACACAGGAGATTGATCTGGGCCAGGTTCGTTGATGGTAAACCAGAATTATCGGATACAGCTGGTTTGAATTAATAGAGGTGCCTTTATATGCCAACCAGGTCAGGGAAGACTTCTAATCGACGAGGTCGTTGGGCTGAGCAAATAGCGCTTGAATATCTGTTAGATAAAAATCTAAAGCTTCTGGAAATAAATTTCAGATCAGCATTTGGTGAAATCGACCTGATTATGCAGGATAAAAACATCATACTGTTTATTGAGGTTCGTTATAGATCAAGCAATCACTTTCATACGGCTTTAGAATCCATTAACAGGAAAAAATGTGAACGCATTATAATTACCAGCAACCAATACCTCAGCCAGAATCGTTGTGCCTCGCGCATGGATTGTAGATTTGATGTTGTTGCCTTATCTGGCAAGCAAGAAACCCCAGCGATAGAGTGGATTAAAAACGCATTTCAGGCATAATCCTAGAAACCGCAGTTGACCGCTACGAGTAATAGATAACATGATAATATTGATGAGATGATTACATTTGTTTGAATTCACTCACAGAGTGAAGGCGCTACTGGATTGATGACAAGTCATTTTGGCGCGTCTAGTCGGCTTAAAATCCTCAGCAATGGCCAGCCATTACTTCGGATTTTCCCCCGTCTATCCACACCAAACTCACGCACCCTCAACCCAGTCCAACTACGGTTTCTAGGATAATCTTGCACAAAGAATTACAGACAATTTGACATTATGGATCCTGTACAAAGAGTAAAAGAAAATTTTAATGAAAGCATTCAGGTTAAAACTGAAGCTGCTGAACTTCTGGCACCTGTCATTGTTGCAGCTGCCGAAGCAATGACAAATTGTCTGCTGGGAGAACATAAGATATTGTCCTGCGGCAATGGGGGTTCTGCTGCCGATGCACAACATTTTTCTGCAGAAATGTTAAATCGATTTGAGATGGAGCGCCCAGGACTTCCGGCGATTGCATTAACAACTGACACGTCAGCTATAACCTCCATAGCAAACGATTACCAATTCGCAGAAATATTTTCCAAACAAATAAGGGCGCTTGGGCAAGCCGGTGATATTTTGCTGGCGATTAGCACCAGCGGAGAATCCCATAACATAATTCATGCGATTGATGCTGCTCATGATCGCGATATGAATATTATTGCGCTAACAGGGCGTGAAGGTGGCCAGATAGCCGATATGCTCAAACAAAATGATTTTGAACTTCGTGTCCCAAGCTGGTCTACAGCAAGGATACAGGAAGTACACATTATGATTATTCATTCCTTGTGTGATTTAATCGATCGTCACCTACTCGGTCAGGAGTAAAGAAAACAATGACTATTGGCAAGAAATTAACTTTAATCTCACTGTTACCAATATTACTTTCCGGGTGTGCTGCAGCCGTTGTCGGTGCCGGAGCCGCTATAGGAACAACAGCAACTGTTGCACATGATCGACGCACAACAGGTACTTTTATTGAAGATCAGGCGATAGAGTTAAAGGCTATTAAAAGTTTCTTCTCTGATAAAGAAATAAATGACAGTTCACATATCAATATCACTAGCTACAACACTGTTGTGTTAATTACAGGTGAGACGCCAAGTGAGGAGATTAGAAAACGCATTGTAGAAATCGTCAAAACCACTCCAAAGGTCACACATGTCTATGATGAATTAACCATTGCTGCACCTAGTTCCTGGACTAGTAGAACTAGTGATAGCCTGATTACATCAAAAGTAAAAACTAAATTACTGACACTGAAAAATTTTGATGGTACACGCGTAAAAGTAGTCACTGATAAAGGCGTGGTCTATTTAATGGGCCTTTTAACGCGAGCTGAATCTGATGTTGCCACCGGGGTGACACAACAAACAGGTGGTGTGCAAAAAGTTGTGAAGCTCTTTCAGTACATCGACTAACCAGTGTTAGAACGTTTTATTTAATAACCGTCAATACCGGCTTTTTACTGGATCCCTTTTGCTCAACTTCGGCAGTCTCTACCGCTAATGATTCTTCTTCAGCGAACATCATTCCCCTGCCATTTTCCTTGGCATAGATTGCCAACACAGCACTAATCGGAATATTAATCATAAAAGGTTGGCCGCCGAATCTGGCTGAAAAATAAATCCATTCATTCTCAAAGACGATTTCCTGAATTGCGCTTGGCGTAATATTCAATATTATTTTGCCATCTTTTATCTGTTGCTCAGGTACCTCCACTCCCTTGATACTCGCATCTACAAGAAGATAGGGTGTCAATTGGTTGTCTAGAATCCAATCATTCAAAGCCCTGACTAGATAGGGCTTGTTTGAAGTCATTGACTCTTTTGTGTCCATGACTATGTTGTCAGCAAACCACGCATTTCCTTTTCTGCCTCAGAAAGACTGGACTGGAAAGCCTCCCTTTCAAAAAGTCTGTCAGCATATTGCTCGACTGGGCTGGCCGATACCGGCAACTTGACGCCATATTTCGACAACCGCCAAAGCAAGGGAGCCATACAACAATCAACCAAAGTATAACCATCTGACATAAAATAGGGCTTTTGCATAAATGCTGGTGCAATTGCAGTCAGATTATCTTTCATGTTTTTTTGCGCATTACTGGATTTCGCGCTATCTGATGATTCAATATCATCAATCAGAGAATATAAATCTTTTAGAACACGGAAACGTAATTGACGATTACCAGCCCTTGAAACCGGATCTACCGGAAGTAAAGGAGGATGAGGGAATCGTTCATCAAGATACTCCATGATAATTTGCTCATCATACAAAACCAGATCCCTGTCTATTAGTGTCAAAACAGAATTATATGGATTGATTTCAATCAGCGCTTCAGGCCTTTCTCCATCTTCAACATAATTAATTTCAACATTGATGTCCTTTTCTCCCAGAACCAGTCTCACGCAATGACCCGCAGGACTGGTACTGTCTGAATATAACACCATTACAGAACGCCGATTGGCTATACTCGCCATAACATCTCCTAGTAAATAACTATTTAATAATGATTGAATTACGATTAACGATTAATGGATGTCCTTCCAGTACTCCTTCTTGAGCATATAAACGATGACCAGAAGTACCAGAAGATACAGGATAACAACTACACCTATTTTTTTACGCTGTATCTGGGCTGGTTCACCAACATAGACGAGGAAATTCACCAAATCATTGACCGTATTTTTGTATTGCGTACTATCCAGCAATCCAGGGGTCTCCAGTTCCAGATGATCTATCACTTCATGGTTCGTCCCATCTTCTTGCTGAACTGTTTTATAAACAGCTTTTTGCATCCCCTGCAATTCCCATAGTACATTAGGCATGGCCACATCTTTAAATGCCAGATTGTTGACACCAAATGGTCTTGAATCATCGCGATAAAACGTCATGAAATAGGCAAACAGCCAGTCAGCTCCCCTTGAGCGGGCTATCACCGATAAGTCAGGCGCTGCTGTGCCGAAAAATATCTCGGCATCTTGTTTTTGCATGGCAATTGTCATGGTGTCGCCACTCTTTTCCGTGCCAAACATCAAGTTACTCTGCAAAATCGATTCTTCAATGTCTAAATCATCACCGATTCGATTGTATCGCATATAGGCCGCTGAATGACAACCCATACAATAGTTCATGAAGATTCTTGCACCACGTTGTAAAGAAGCTTTGTCTGAAATATCTACATCTGCCTTGTAGTGGGGATGATCTGCCGATGTCGTCGCTGATGCTATTAATGGCCAAACCAATACAACAATAAACAAAAATATTTTACGATTCATCTTCAAGTCACCCTGTCTGGAACAGATTTATCCGTCTCATTTGCCGTGTAAAAAGGCATTAGCAAAAAGAATAGAAAATAGATAACCGTAAATATTCGTGACGCCATTGTCACATTAGGTGTTGCCACCTGCATTCCAAGCCAACCCAGAATGATAAAGCTAATAGTAAACATCGCCAGTGCGGTTTTGTACTTCCATCCACGATAACGAATTGACTTCACCGGACTTCGATCAATCCAGGGCAATGTCATAAAGATCAGCGTAGCCGCCCCCATGGCGATGACGCCACCCAGTTTGTCCGGCACTGCACGCAAAATGGCGTAAAAAGGTGTGAAATACCACACTGGGGCAATATGCTCAGGTGTATTCAGTGGATCTGCCGGGATAAAATTAGCGTGCTCCAGAAAATAGCCACCCATCTCAGGATTAAAAAACACCACCAAACAGAAGAAAATCAGAAATACGACCACACCAACAATATCTTTGACAGTGTAGTATGGGTGAAAAGGGATGCCATCCAGTGGCACACCGTTGGCATCTTTGTGCTTCTTTATTTCCACGCCATCGGGATTATTAGAACCTACCTCATGTAGTGCGAATAAGTGTAAGCCAACTAATCCACAGAGCACCAACGGCACAGCAATGACATGGAATGAGAAGAAGCGATTCAATGTCACATCAGAAACGACATAATCACCCCTGATCCATTCAGCCAACTCGGTACCCACAAATGGTATAGCGCCGAACAATGATATAATCACCTGCGCACCCCAATACGACATTTGACCCCAGGGTAATAAATAACCAAAGAACGCTTCAGCCATCAGGATCAGATAAATGAACATCCCGGTCAGCCATAAGAGTTCTCTTGGACGCTTGTACGAACCGTACATCAAGGCCCGAAACATATGCAGGTAAACAACAATAAAAAAAGCAGATGAGCCTGTTGAATGCATGTAACGGATCCACCAACCCCAATCAACATCACGCATGATGTATTCTACCGAAGCAAACGCGTGCTCAGCAGAAGGCTTGTAATTCATTGTTAGCCAGATCCCAGTGACTATCTGAATAACTAAAACCAGTAATGCCAGCGATCCGAAATAGTACCAAAAATTGAAATTCTTTGGCGCATAGTACTGTGCAAGATGCTCATTCCATGTCTTGGTCAAAGGAAAGCGATCATCGATCCAGCCGAGGGAATTATTAAGCAGCTCTACTACCTTGTTCATATATTTGCCCCCACATTGCCATCAACTGAATCGTCCCCAATCAGTATTGTTGTCTCACTGATAAACTGATATTTTGGAACTAACAGGTTAGCGGGGGCCGGTACACCCTTGAAGACCCGTCCAGCAAGATCAAATGTGGATCCATGACACGGGCAAAAGAACCCGCCTTTCCAATCGGCACTGAGATTTTCACCATCATCTTTTGCTCTGTATTTTGGGGAGCAACCGAGATGCGTACAAAGCCCTACAACAACCAGATATTCCGGATTAATAGATCGGTGACTATTCTTCGCATATTCAGGCTGTTGCTCAACGTCTGACTCTGGATCACGTAATGCATCCACCATCTCAGCGAGTTCTGCCACTGATTCTTTACTCCTGCGTAAGATCCAGACTGGCTTGCCGCGCCATCTTTCTATTTGCATTTCACCAGGCTTCAGCCCACTAATATCAGCCTTGACAGGACCGCCAATCGCCTTGGTTTTTGCACTTGGTGATAAAGTAGACACAAATGGAACAGCAGTCGCCAAAGCACCCACGCCACCAACAACAGTAGCTACGGCAGTAAGAAAATGACGTCGTCTTTTATCAATGCCACCGCCTTGCATATCACTCACCCCGAAACTCCCCAAATATTAAAGTCACAACGAAAAATTCAAGTGGCTACTATTTTTTTTCTACTTCGGTAGTATACCATGCTATGTCAAGCCTTTTGCCAGAAAACCACCACTATTAGCTGGGGAAATAGTCCTCGTCCCGGTTTGAAACCAAGACCATGAATTTTAAACAAGCACTGACCTTTGTCGTCCAATCTATTGTTATCGGTCTGGCAGCAGCCGCTGTTGTTTTATTACTGATACCCGGCAGTTTACCTTTCAATTCAGCGAAACAAATAAATTCATATCACACTGCTATTGAGGCCGCCGCGCCTGCTGTTGTGAATGTTTACTCCGGCAACACCTATACAGTACAAAAAAATCCGATTCTTCAGGATCCCCTGTTCAGGCGTTTTTTTGGCGAATCGTCCCAAGATAATGCCTCTGCACGCAACACAAAGAAAAGAATCGACAGTAAGGGTTCTGGTGTCATCATGGATACAGATGGACACATCCTTACCAATGCACATGTAATACAAGGTGCCGAAGAAATATTTGTGACCTTGCGTGATGGTCGGGAAACGACTGCCAGAACAATAGGCATTGATAGCGATACAGATTTAGCTGTACTGCAAATTGGCCTGGATAATCTTCCGGTCATTCCAGTAGGTGATTCCAGCCAACTGCGTGTTGGTGATATCGTCTTGGCCATTGGTAACCCATATGATTTTGGCCAAACAGTGACACAGGGAATCGTTAGCGCCACAGGAAGAAAACGCCTGGGGATAACAGCATTCGATAATTTTATCCAGACG
>CAZDFI010000001.1:32696-49729 GCA_964504725.1 uncultured Enterobacteriaceae bacterium | reverse complement strand
CGGGAGGTGCATTAATTTCTACCCAAGGCAATCTCCTTGGTATTAACACTGCCATCTATTCAACCACAGGGGGCTCTCAAGGCATAGGTCTGGCAACGCCTGTGAATACGGCACTTGAAGTAATGCGTCAGTTGATCAGCAATGGACGGGTCATACGTGGCTGGATAGGTATCCTGGCACAACCTCTGCCTGCAGACATCGCAGAGGCGATGGGCTTGATGAAAGGTGGGGTGCTCGTTTCGGGGGTACTCCAGGGTGGCCCCGCAGATATCGCTGGCATCAAACCCGGCGATGTTGTGACCAAGGTTCAGAACCAGGACATCACTGATCCACGACAAGCAATCGATACAATCGCCAAACTTGCACCTGGCTCTAAAATTGAAATGACAATTGTGCGTGGCTGGGAAGAGCTAAAAATCAATGCTGTGGTTACGCAGAGACCGCATATTAAGAGGGGTTAGTCTTTCACTCCCTTCTTCTTAATATCAGTTTTCTTGTTTAAGATTTGTTTCGCCTTTTAACGGCGAAACCCATACTAAAAAATTACTGGGTTCACATACGCACTAGTAACTGTCATTCCCGTGAAAACGGGAATCTAGTTAAACCTGAGCCGCTTGAAAAGCGGACTTTATCTACTGGATACCGGGTCACGCCCGGTATGACGACTAATAAAACCAAGCTAGCTCGATAGCGCCATTTTCAAAGCAGCAATAAGAGCCTCATTCTCATCATCAGTCCCCACCGTTACCCGCAAACAATCCTTCAACGCTGGAGAGCTACCAGAAACATTTTTAATCAAAATCCCTTGCTTGATTAGCTCTTCATAAACAAGATCCGCTGATGTATTTGTGGATTTAAATAAAATAAAATTGGCAGCACTTTGCCAGGGGTGTATACCTTCAATTTCCTGTAATTGTTTAAATAATTTTGCTCGATTGGCGCAGATTATTTCAGCCTGTTGTTGCAGAATGTCATTATGAGACAATATTAACTCTGCAATTTTTTGTGAAAGGGTATTAATATTGTATGGCAGGCGTAATTTATCCAGTTGCTTTAACCACAACGCGGGCCCAACAAGAATGCCAAGACGTAATCCAGCCAGACCAGATTTGGATAATGTTCGCATCACCAAAAGGTTATCAAACTCTCCGACTCGCTGCATAAATGATTTTTCAGAAAAGGCGGAATAGGCTTCGTCCACTATCACCAATCCAGGCGCAGCATGAATAATTTTACCGATAACATCTTCGTCAAATAAATTTCCGGTGGGATTATTAGGATATGCTAAAAAAACTATAGCTGGCTGATGCTTTTCAATTGCAGACAACATGGCTCCACTGTCCAGAGAAAAATCATCGCGATCTAAATCAACACCAATATATTTCGCACCAACTGTATCGGCAATGATCTTGTACATGACGAATCCGGGTTCAGGTGCAAGAATTGTCTTGTCTGAATGTGTGACTGCCAGAGCAATGATTTGAATGAGTTCATCTGAGCCATTACCCAACATGATCTCCATGCTCTCGGGAATATCCATTGCTTCACGCAAGCTTTGCTTCAGGTCACTGGCATCAGGATCTGGATAACGATTGATTTCTACGCCCGAAATAACTTCCAATATCTTCTCGCGTAATTTGATGGGCAATAGATACGGGTTTTCCATGGCATCTAGTTTGATTAAGCCATCAGCATCAGGCACGTGATATGCGCGAGCTGCAAGCAACTCTGGTTTAATCCACTGTTGCAAGCGCTCTTCTGGAGAAGGCTTCCTGGTCTTACTCATATTGAATCAAGATTTGATTCGATATTCTGCAGAGCGTGCATGTGCAGTCAGGCCTTCTCCACGCGCCAATACCGATGCTGTCGATGCCAGTGAAGATGCAGATTGCTCTGTACACATGATGATTGAGGATCGTTTCTGGAAATCATACACCCCTAAAGGCGATGAGAATCTAGCGGTACGAGCCGTAGGTAAGACATGATTTGGTCCGGCACAATAATCACCTAATGCCTCTGCCGCATAATGCCCCATAAAGATGGCACCAGCATGACGAATTTTGGGTAGCATTGCTTCCGGTGCAGTCATAGAAAGCTCAAGATGTTCTGGTGCGACTTGATTAACCAAATCAATCGCTTCGTCTATATCTTCAACAAGAATCAAGGCACCATTTTTATCAAGCGATTTTTTGATAATTTCATTCCTTTCCATCTCTGGCAATAGTCGATTGATACTTTCCTCAACGGCATCAAGAAATTCTACTTTTGGACAAATCAGAATGGCACAAGCCTCTTCATCATGTTCTGCTTGTGCGAATAAATCCATCGCTACCCAATCCGGATTGCTTTCACCATCGCTTACGATGAGCACTTCTGAGGGACCTGCGATCATATCGATACCCACGGTACCAAAGACTTGTCTTTTAGCTGTCGCCACATAAATATTGCCTGGACCTACGATCTTATCGACCCTGGGGACTAACTCAGTGCCATAAGCCAGTGCCGCAACCGCCTGTGCACCGCCGATTGAGAACACCTTGCTGACCCCTGAAATTGCTGCCGCAGCTAAAACCATCTGGTTTTTTTCACCCTTTGGCATTGGCACAACCATAATAATTTCTGAAACACCTGCAACGTGTGCAGGGATCGCATTCATAATGACAGATGAAGGATAAGCTGCCTTACCACCCGGAACGTAAATACCAACACTATCCAACGGCGTAACTTGTTGCCCAAGTGTATTGCCTTCCTTGTCTTTGTATAACCATGATTCTGTTATTTGTCTTTCATGATAGTCACGCACTCGGGTTGCCGCATGTTTTAATCCTTGACGAAGTTCATCGGGGATTGCCGCTACAGCCGCTTCAAGTTCTGTAACAGGTATTTCAAGATCTTCAATGCTTGCATCACGATCATCAAAACGATTGGTATATTCCAGAAGCGCCTCATCCCCACGTGCTCTTACATCAGTGAGGATAGATTCGACAGTCCGGCTAATTTCTACAGTAGGTTCATCTGTATTGGCAAGTAATGACTTTAACTGTTCTTCAAAAATAGCATCAGAACTATTTAAACGCCTGAGCTTCATTTTGCTTCTACGACTTCTGTCAACTTTTCTATCATTGGTTTAATAAGATCGTTTTTCATCTTCATTGCACCTTTATTGACAATTAGCCTGGAACTGATCTCTGTAATGATTTCAACTTCGACCAGGCCATTCGCTTTCAAGGTATTACCCGTATCAACCAAATCAACAATCTGGTCGGCCAAACCAAGCGCCGGGGCCAGCTCCATGGAACCGTATAATTTAATGATTTCAACTTGCTTGCCCTGACTGGCAAAATAATTGCGCGCAATGTTAACGTATTTAGTCGCAACTCTTTTTCTGCCACCGATTTCTTTGTCATCAGTTTTTTCACTTGCAGATTGTTTGAGTTCTGCAACCACCATCTTGCATTGTGCTATTTTCAAATCAAGTGGCTCATACAGTCCGATCCCCCCCAGACCATTGCCACCATACTCAAGCAACACATCCTTACCTGCAATGCCAATATCTGCCGCACCATATTCCACGTAGGTGGGCACATCCGTTGTACGAACAATAATAATCTTTACATCAGGTCGATTTGTTTCCAGAATCAGTTTGCGCGTTGTTTCCGGTGCTTCAACCGGATAAATATCCAGCGCAGCCAATAGTGGCATAGCATCTTTAAATATGCGTCCTTTTGAGACTGCGATTGTAATGTTACTGGACATAGTCAAAACTACCTGATCTAAAAAACAATTAATTCCTGGTGTTGGGCAACAGCTTTCCTTGGCTAGAAATCTTCATCAATGAAATGAGCCAAAACTAGGCTACCCTACGTATATGTGCGCCAAGTTGCGTCAGTTTTTCTTCGATTGTTTCATAACCTCTATCGATATGATAAATACGATCAACGACCGTGTCTCCATTTGCGACCAGGCCTGCTAAAACAAGACTAGCGGATGCGCGTAAATCGGTGGCCATTACCGGGGCACCCTCTAAAGCATCAACCCCTGTGCTAATTGCCGTATTCCCTTCCAGCTTCAGGTCGGCACCCATTCTTTGCAACTCCTGTACATGCATAAAACGGTTTTCAAAGACTGATTCTGTAATCGCACCACTTCCTGTGGCAACGCAATTCATCGCTGTAAACTGTGCCTGCATATCTGTCGGAAATCCAGGGAAAGGCACTGTATGAATATCAACTGCCTTGGGTCTACGACCTCCCATGTCTAGTGATATAGAGTGTTCATCAGTATCAATACTGGCTCCAGCTTCTATTAGTTTCGAGAGTACCGAGTCAAGTAATTCTGGCTTAGTGCCTTTTAATTTGATCTTACCTCCGGTCATGGCAGCCGCCACCAGATAAGTTCCTGTTTCGATCCTGTCTGGCATAATTTTGTAATCAGTACCTGAGAGTGTATCCACACCTTCAATTTCTATTCTATCTGATCCTGCCCCTATGATTTTTGCACCCATACTGATCAGGCAATTTGCCAGATCAGATACCTCAGGCTCACGGGCAGCATTTTCCAATATAGTAATACCTTCTGCCAGAGTCGCTGCCATCATCAAATTTTCCGTGCCGGTCACTGTGACAATATCCATTGTCAGATGCACCCCTTTCAATTTTTTCGCAGTCGCACGAATATAACCACCTTCAACCTGAATATCTGCGCCCATAGATCGCAATCCCTGCAAGTGAATATTCACAGGCCTGGAACCAATGGCACACCCTCCAGGCAAGGAAACATCGGCTTTGCCATATTTTGCCAACAGCGGGCCTAACACTAATATTGAGGAACGCATGGTTTTCACCAATTCATAGGGGGCAAAAAAATCCTTGATCTTGGTGCTATCTATTTCGAGATTCATACGCTCGTCTATAGTGAGCTCTGAACCCATTTGTGCCAACAAACCTATTGTCGTTGTAATATCATGCAAATGCGGCACATTACTGATATTAACAGGGTCATCTGCCAGCAGCGTGGCAGCTAAAATAGGCAAGGCCGCATTCTTTGCGCCAGAAATTCCTATTTCACCTTCCAGTGGTCGACCACCTTTTATAATTAACTTATCCACATTTCTGTATCAATTCAGCCTATTGGATCCCCTGGAGTTTTTTCTGTTGTTGCCATTCTTCATTGGTATATGTGTTTATTGACAAAGCGTGTATATCACCACCAACCTTATCACCCAAGGTTTGATAAACCAGCTGATGCTGTTGCACCATGCTTTTACCTGAGAACGCATCACTCACCACGATTACCTGAAAATGACGACCATCTCCTTCAACATAGACCTCGCAATCAGTAACCCCTTGCTCGATCTTCTCCCTGATTTCTTCTGTCTGCATACTTAACTCCCGGAAAAACCTGACAAGACAATATTAGATAGATAGAAATTTCGCCTGCCTTTTCTGTCAACTTGAGTAAAAAGTATTGCAGTTTACATGATTTAACCAGACTCCAGCAGCAAAGAATTGATGCTGGACAAACAGACAAGAATCAACACCGCTAATTATGCGGTGTCAAATAGCAATTGGTGGGAAAATATCAGCGAGAATCTGCGTTAACCATCACATTATTTCGTTGTGTTAACTTGCTAATTAGAGCGTCAAGCCCATTTTTTTTGATTTCTGATGCAAAAGATCCCCGATAAGTCGCTACCAGGCTCACGCCATCTACAACAAGATCGACAACCTTCCATTCACCACCGCTAACATGCATGCGGTAATCGATAGGCACTGCACTTGTCCCCGCCTGGTGGATTTTTGTTTTAATCACGACCAGATTTGAATTGGGATTGCTCTCTTCTGGCAAATATTCTATTGCTTCATTTGAGTATTCCAGCAAGGCCTTGGCATAAGTGCGAACCAGTAACGTCCGAAACTCACCGACAAACTGTTCTCGTTGTTCCTCTGATGCACCTTTCCAACTTTTTTTGCCCAAAACCCATTTCGACATACTCACAAAATCAAAATGGGGAATAACGATTTCATTAATCAAACCGTAAATCATACCAGGGTCAGCATCAAGCGCTTCTCGTTCAGAAGTTAATCGCGCAAGTACTTCATCTGCGGTACTCATCACAACCTCTCCGGCTGTCTGTATCGTTGCTTGTGCTGGATTAAATAGAAGAACCAACCAAATAGAAATAATTAAAGATATCGTTTTTTTCATTATGTCTTCTCTACTGTTTTTCCCTAATAAACAGAGGGCTCCCCCTGCAATAATTTTGTTTTTTTGAACTTGCCCACTTTTACTTTGGTCGGCAGCTATCGCCAAACCCAAGCTGTACATTCTAATTAGTTCTGCTCACATGTAAAAGGTTTCCCCACAAACAAAATTATTATTAAATGATTAACTTCGACAGTTTCAATTACACTAATAACACAGCATAACTTATTGTAAATATTGCATTTATTCTCGTAAAGAAAAAGGTTTCCATATAAGTATTAACTTTGGCAACAAGGTCAATGCTCCCAATAATGCCACCAACATGGCAAATGCTGTCAATAAACCAAAGTAGATGGTTGGTATAAAATTAGACAGGACAAGTATGGAAAAGCCGATAATGATAGTGACTGCATTGTAGAAAACAGCCTTGCCAATATTCGCATGACAATAATGTAACGTCTCAATGTAGTCTTGTGTTCTGGTAAATTCCTCGCGGAATCGATAGATATAATGGATAGAATTATCCACTGCAATGCCAATTGTGATCGCGGCAATGGTAATCGTCATCATATCAAGTGGGATACCTAACAGTCCCATCAAACCCAGAATAATACCCGACGCCATAATATTTGGAATAATGCCTATGATAGCTAATGAGACTGAACGGAAAAGTACCAGCAGCATCAAGGCTATACCCGCCATAACGACACCCAAGGTCAGGATCTGTGATTTAAATAAACTCTGGAGCATATTGTTATAAAGCACCAACAATCCAGAAATGGCAATTCGGTCTTCAGAGAACCCCAGTTTGTTAGTCAGATCAAAATGTATCTGTTCGAGTAATTCTTTGCGACGTAAGTTCTCAAGAGAATCCAGAATGCGTAGATTAATCCGAGCTTCATTATCCTCAATTGAGATATAGGGATCGATCATGCTGGACTTCAATTCTCCGGGCATGCGTTTGTAGACAATTGCCAGTTCAAAGGCATCAAATTCTCCCTGATTTACATCTTCGCCAACGCGAATGAGGGAAGCGAGCGAGAGCACCTTGCCGACAGCAGGCAATCCTTCCAGATAATCATGGATTACCTTGACCTCATCCACCTTGTCCGGTGTAAACCAGTAATCTGCGGGATCCTCCTTCTCGCCGCCTCCGAAATCAAAATCGAAATCGAAATCATCACCGTCGACTTCATCGTCAACAACCTCTTCGGTCTTTTCTTCAAATTTAAGTATAATATCGAGAGAAGTCGTGCCCCCTAACTTGTCATCAATCAGTTTGAGTCCGCGATAAATTTCAGTGTCCTTACTAAAGTAATTAATAAAGCTATTCTCAACCTCGAGTTTTGTAACCCCGACAACACTGACGATCATCAAGATGACAGATAAGAATAAAATTTTATTGCCATGATTCACTGTCAGTGCGGACAAAATCGGCATCATCTGAAAACTACCCGCCTTTTCCTCTTCAACCTCAGGCTTTTTCATCAATACCAGCAACGCAGGAAAGAGTAAGAAAGTCGTGGTAAATGTAACCGTCAAACCAATTGTCATCATCAAGCCGAAATCGATAACGGGTTTGATACCACTCACCACTAATGAGCTAAAGGCCATGATCGTCGTTAGTGCGGTATAAAGACACGGCCAAACCATTTTGCAGGCCATCTCCATCACCAGATCCTTCTGATTTAAATCAGGCAAATCTTTACGCAGTTGTCGATAACGAACCACCAGATGAATATTCATCGACATAGTGATGATCAGCATCAAGGAAATAAAATTGGAAGATATGACTGTGACATCCCAACCGATGAGTCCAAGCAAACCAATCATTAATATCCCGGCATAGATACAACTTAATAAAGGCAGTGACACCCAGCGGGCCTTCCTGAAGATAATGCTCAACATGGCGACAAGAAACAGAAATACACCAATGCCAAAAACAAGTAGATCTTTTTTGATGAAAGTGACCATATCATCCGAGATCATGGTCACACCGCCAAGGTGCAACATCCCAAATTGCTCATATTTCTGCATGATTGTACGAACATTGAAGATGTTTTCATGATCCTTTTTATTTATCTCAGTCTTTCGTGCCTGATATTCCTCAATGATATCTTCCAGCTGCAGACTTTCATCCGTTGTTATTGAGCCTCCCTCCTGCTTCAGCAATAGTGCATTCCTTTGATGCAGTAATGCCCGAAATATGTCATCTCCTTTAAGATTGACCTGCAAGGCAGTGGTATTACCATCCAAACTAATGATCAACTCCTTGAATATCGGACTTGCAATCAATTCGGCCTTGGCTTTTACCTTATCAACATTATCAGATGACAATGTTCGATAATCACTGGTCACCTCAGACAATGAACCTTCGATTTGTTTTACCAAAGGCACATCCAGCAAGGTGATGACAGAATCTGTCAGTTCCAGTTGTTTCAACTCATCTCTTAAACTGGCGACGATGTGCAGAGAACTATCCGAAAACAAATCCTGGTTAGGCGTGAAAGTGACAAAAAGAAAATCCTTGGTGGCATAACGATCATTCAGATCACGAAAGATTTTGAGATCCTTATCATTCTCCAGTAACAAGGCATCCGCAGAAGCATCCAGCTTGAAATCTTCCACATGCGATACAAAAAATGCAAATACTACCAGTAACACCAAAATGGTGAATATCGGGTGGTCGAGTACCAAACGGCGATAGCTATTTCTAATAAAACTAATCATGATTATTCCATGTCATGGCCTACGAATATTTTAGATGGTGGTAACACAGTGGATTTCCCCTTCCCCCTATAAACGAATCTGAATAAACAAACGTGTGATTCTCATTGACTGCCGTTGCTGAGTCAACCTGCATTGATAATAAAATAGCTTGTCAGGTAATTGCCCGATACTGAATAATAGAATACAGTCGTTTTCCCATTTAAAACAACAAATGAATTTTAATATCTGATGACAATAAAAGTTTTAATTACCGGCGGAACTATCGACAAACAATATAACGAGCTGAATGGTGAGTTGATATTTACTCAATCTGGCGTCAAGGAAATGTTAGCGCAAGGCAGAGCCAAACTGGAAATTTCATATGAAACCGTAATGTTGAAAGACAGCCTGGAATTGACTGACGATGACAGACAGAAAATTTTAGCAGCTTGTCTTGCCTGCAATGAATCTCAAATAGTCATTACTCATGGCACCGACACCATGGTTGAAACCAGTCAAGTGCTGGCTGCCGAAGTTAAAAACAAGACCATCGTTTTACTTGGCGCAATGGTTCCTTACCAATTCAAATATTCTGACACACTTTTTAATCTTGGATGTGCAATGGCTGCTGTACAGACTTTGGAAAGTGGTGTTTATATCACTATGAATGGGAAGGTTTTTAAGTATGATGAGGTTGTTAAGAATAAAGCTGTTGGTGAGTTTCAATCTAGATAATTATTTAGCCCTCTTTCACTTTCTAACCCTGCCGTGTAACAGAATTTTGAAGCAGATTCGTACAAAGATTGTTAAGGCTTTTACCAGACGTTGCAGCTTTAATCGCTAATGCTTTATGCAAATCTTTGCCTACCCGGATAACAAATTTACCTGAAAATGATTTACTAGTGAGTGACTCAGGCAAGGGAAGCCCTTCCTGTTGATGAATATCGACCCATTCTTCGACAATGCCACAAAGCTGTTTATAGACCTTGGCTTCATCTTTCCCATGACAACAGGGGCCGATAAATCCTGGAGATGACCCTACATAACACTGGTCTTCTTCGGACCATTCAACCAGTTTTATATATTTATCTGCAGCTTTCATTTTTTGACCTCTGTGATTTTTGACTTAACTTCCTTCTCTTGATACTTGAGGGCATCGTCACCGAGTTTCCCGGAAACAGTTATTTTTACCCCTGAAGGATGAAGAAAATTCCGGTGGCTACCTTTTCCTCCTCTATTAGAGAAACCAGCTTTTTCCAGCATAGAGATTAACTCACGTATCTTCCTTGGCATAAATGCATGGTACTATTATAGTACTATTTGTCAAATGACGCTTAGGAAAAGGTACCCGCTATCAAGCGAAACAAAATAACTACAAACTAATCTTACCCTCAATAACATCCCGCAAAGTCTCCGAATAAAGCTCATGCTCAACCTTCAATACCCTCGCCGCCAATGTTGACGCATCGTCCCCTTCTTCAACCGGGATCCTCACCTGCGCCAAAATTCTTCCCTGATCATATTCACTATCTACCATATGGATCGTGACGCCAGTTTCAGATTCCCCGGATGCAAGTACCGCTTCATGCACATGAAATCCATACATCCCCTGACCACCGTGTTCAGGTAAAAGAGAAGGATGAATATTGAATATCTTACCCTTAAATTCTTCGAGTAATCCTGGTCCGATTTTTTTCATATAACCTGCAAGGATGACCCAGTCCACCCTATGTGATTTCAAGGCATTCGTAATTTCTTCATCAAGAACTGAATCGTCTTTATATGTTTTACTGCTTAGATGAAATGCAGGGATACCTGCTTCACGAGCATATTCAAGTGCACCAGCATCTGCATTATTGCTAATCACCACAACTGGCTTCGCATTGAGTTTTTCAGTGTTGCAATTATCAATAATGGCGAGCATGTTACTGCCACGACCGGAGGCTAAAAAACCCAATTTTACCTTATTTTTTCTGAATGTCATGAAAATGTCTTCACGTTAAATCCTAATTGTCTGAATTTTCCAGCCAATATTTTTTTACTCTCATGTAGCTTAATCACTGTCGATGAAAACTCTCTTCTCACAGGATAATTTTTCCTTAACTCATCAAAGTGGCGCCCGCGCTGCTCTAGGGTAATTTCAGGCAGGCGTCTTAATGACGCGGCATCTCTCCTGACATCATAACTCGCAAGGACAGCCATTTGTATCGCATCTTCCTCACTCATATTAGATATTAAGTTCAACTCTGGTAGGCCCGCCTCTGGAACTTTTGTCTTCGACTGCCATGGTATATCCAGTTTATAAAAATCACATATCGCATGAAAAACCATTTCAGATGCCTTATCTTTTGCATCAGTAGAGTAACCAGCGATGTGATGCGTGCCAATTTCAACATGTGAAAGTAAATCTATATCGATATCAGGTTCGCCCTCCCAGACATCTAGTACAACTTTCATTTCCCTATGATTATCTAAATGTTTTTTTAATGCTAATTCATCAATAACACCACCGCGCGCAGTGTTTATCAGTATCACATCGTCATTTAATTTGGCCAGAAAATCAGCATCAACCAGTTTTTGTGTGGGATACGGGCCATCTTCTGTTAAAGGCACATGCAAGGTAATAATATCTACAGAAAGCAATTCTTGAAGATCGCGATATCTCTCACCAACACTTTGGTCCTTTCCAAGGGCATCTTTGCCAAGAGCATCTTTTAATGGCGGATCATTCATGATGCAGCGAACACCTATTGTCTCAAGCATGTCTACAACACGTGAGCCAACCTCACCACAGCCTATTACTCCGACTGTTTTATCTTTGAGCTTAAAATCGTGTTGATCGGCCAGAACAAATAGACTACTCAGGATATATTCAGCAACAGACCTTGCGTTACTCCCTTTCGCGTGTGCAAAACCGATATTATTTTGCTCTAAATATTTCAGGTCGATATGATCAAGACCGCTGGTTGCCGTAGACACGTATTTAACCTGACTGCCTTCCAGTAAATTTGAATTAACCGCGGTAATTGAACGCACCAATAGGACATTCGCATCTTCGATTCGCTCGGCTGTAATGTCACGGCCATGACAAAGAGTAACGTCTGCACACCCGGAAAATGCCTGGGCAACATTGGGGATTTGTTGATCAGCAATGATTTTCATCGAAATAACGCTACTGATTCATTATGTTTATATTCAGAATATGCGGTATATGGTGAATATCACGACAAATTCGAAGATCTGTGGGGTAGAATTTTTATCAAGTATAATTTTCCTGATCTGCCCCTTCTTTTTCAACCGGCATCAAATCTTCTTTAGTAATGCCTAGCGCCAAAGTCACAGGACTTGCAACAAAGATAGATGAATAGGTACCAACCAATACACCAATAATCAATGCAGTTGAAAAACCATGTATGATTTCACCACCGACAAGGAACAGGGCCATCAGCACAAGTAAGGTTGTGAGAGACGTCATGATGGTACGATTCAGGGTCTGGTTTAAAGAAGCATTGATAACTTCAATCGAAGTCACTTTGCGCATTTTGTGAAAATTTTCACGAATTCGGTCAAACACGACGATCGTATCATTTAGTGAATAACCGATTACTGCCAATATTGCAGCAAGTACTGTTAGATCAAAATCCAGTTGAAGGATAGAAAAGATACCAATCGTTATCACAACATCATGAATCAGTGCAGCAATTGCACCTACAGAAAATCGCATCTGGAAACGTAAAGCGACATAAATGAGTATCCCCAACAGAGCATATATCATGGCCAATCCACCATCTTCTGTCAGCTCTTCTCCAACCTGTGGCCCGACAAATTCAACGCGTCGCATCTCTATTGACTGACCGCCGGTACGTAACAACTCAAGAATTGCACCGCTGATCTCAGCCGTGTTAACACCTTCTCTTGGTGCCACACGAATCAGGACTTCTCTGGCACTGCCAAAATATTGAACGGTGGCTTCATTAAATTCTGAAATCACCAGTGCAGTTCGTACACTTTCAAGATCAACTACTTCTGAATAGCCGACTTCGACCAATGTTCCACCTGTAAAATCGACACCGAGATTCAGACCCCGGGTGAGAAATGAACCGACAGAGATAAGCATCAGAGTGACAGAAAAAATCACTGTAAGCTTGCGCTTACCCATAAAATCGATATTTAATTTTTCTTTAATAAGTTTCATTTTCTAAGCCTGCCAGCAACTAAATTCTTAATTTATCCAGCTTACGTCCCCCGTAAGTCAGGTTAACCAATGCGCGTGTCACTATAATGGCGGTAAACATCGAGCATATGATGCCCAAAGATAATGTTATCGCGAAGCCTTTAATTGGGCCCGTGCCAAAACTAAATAGAACCAGTGCCGCTATCAGGGTTGTAATATTGGCATCTGCAATTGTTGAAAATGCCTTGGCATAGCCTGCATGGATACTTGCCTGTGGAGAATTCCCATTTCGAATTTCTTCGCGAATGCGCTCAAAGATAAGTACATTGGCATCAACTGCCATACCTACTGTCAAAACGATACCGGCAATACCTGGCAAGGTCAGAGTGGCTTGCATCAGCGATAATAATGAAACGATTAATACCAGGTTCAAAGTCAGCGCCACATCGGCAAACAAACCAAACACACGATAGTAAATAGCCATAAAGATCAGCACCAGTGCAAAACCTATCATGACTGAGTCAAAGCCTTTGGCAATATTGTCTTTCCCCAGACTTGGCCCGACTGTACGTTCTTCAACAATTTCGATAGGGGCTGCCAGGGCACCCGCTCTTAACAACAGGGCCAGATTACGTGCTTCCTGCGTCGAGCCCAGGCCAGTAATGTGAAATCGTTTACCTAATTGCTCACGAATTGTTGCTGCATTGATGACTTCCTCGATCTTTAACTTTTTCTTAACCATTTCACCGAATTCTTCCACGGTTTCTGTTTTGGTTTCAATAAAGACAACGGCCATACGTCTACCGACATTATCGCGCGTTGCATTGCTAAATTGCTTGGCACCTTTTCCATCCAGTGTAATAGAAACGTCGGCCCCGCCGGATTGTTGATCGATGCCAGAAGCGGCATCGATAATAGAATCACCAGTTAACATCACACGTTTTTTCAGCAATATCTTGCCACCTTCTCTGTTGTCATACAGACGTGAACCTGCAGGCACAGGCCCATCAATGGCATCCTCAACAGAATGATCGTCATCAACTAAACGAAACTCCAGTGTCGCAGTTGCACCAAGAATATCTTTTGCCCTGGCTGTATCCTGAACGCCAGGCAATTGCACGACGATACGTTTCTGACCCTGTTGTTGAATCACAGGCTCGGCAACACCGAGTTCATTCACTCGCTTCCTTAATGTTGTAATATTTTGCTGTAAGGCATTCTTCTGTGTTTCTTTAACAACATCAGGATTTAAAATCAGGCTGGTTTCCGCCGCTTCTCCTTCGATTGCGGTTTCAATGATATCCAGATCACGAAAGTTATCTTTAATCTGTTTATCTCCGTCAATTTTTTGTACCAAATCACGATATCTGACCAGTAAACCACCATCATCATTTCTTGTAATTGTTTTATAGCGCACCTTGTTTTCACGCAATACCGTGCGGATATCTGAGACATAACGCTCTTCCGATGTTTTGACAGCAGCTTCCATATCAACTTCCATCAGAAAGTGGACACCGCCTCTCAGATCAAGACCAAGGAACATGGGTTCAGCATTCAACCCTCTTAACCAATCCGGTGTCAAAGGAGAAAGATTCAGCGCAACAACGTGGGTGTTCCCCAGTGATTCCTGCAAAACACCTTGAGCACGTAGCTGGATTTCTTCATCGGTAAATTTTATGGTCAGTCTGCCTTCATCAAGCTCCATTGATAAGGGTTTAATGTTCGCGTCATCCAACGCAATGTTGACTTGCAATTCAGTCAGTTCACTAATCTCTACCGAGGCACTTGATGCCGAGATTTGCACTGCGGGTGCGCTACCATACAAATTCGGTAATGCATAAAGGATCCCCACTGCCATGATAATGAGTATGAGAATGTACTTCCATGAAGAATAACGGTTCATAAATCTATCTAGTTCAGTATTTATCTAATTTGAGTTATCTGGTTCTGGTCTATCTGGTATGGACTTAAATCTAAAGTGTTTTCATTGTGCCCTTGGGCAGGGTTGCCGAGACGGCGTGTTTTTGAACCTTGACCTGAATCTCTTTGGCAATCTCAAGCACAATAAAGTTGTCACCAATCTCCTTGATTTTGCCCAGCAGACCGCCTGTGGTGACAATCTCATCACCCTTGGCGAGCGCTTTGATCATGGTTTTGTGATCTTTTGCCTGCTTCATTTGCGGCCTGATAAGAAAAAACCAAAAAACAGCAAAAAGAATAAACAACGGTAGCAGGCTCATGATGCCACCTTGCTGGGGCGCATCCGCAGCCCACGCGTTATTAATGAAGAAATCTAGCATTTCCAAATGTTTCCAGTGATTTAATTGACTACCCGAAAATTGAAGCGGGCTATTATGCCACAGTGTTAGTGAATTTAGTGCGTTTTGCGTAAAAATCCGAGACAAAATCATCTAAAGCTTGGTCACTGATTGCCGTGCGTAATCCCTGCATCAGCGAATGGTAGTAGTACAGGTTATGAATCGTGTTCAGCCGCGCACCTAAAATCTCATTGGTTTTATCGAGATGATGCAAATAAGCCCGAGTATAATTTTGACAGGTATAACACCCACAGGCTTTATCCAATGCTTCACTACTATCCTTGTTCACCGCATTACGAAGCCGCACTGAACCCGTAGATGTAAACAAATGTCCGTTTCGAGCATTGCGTGTTGGCATCACACAATCAAACATATCTATGCCGCGACAAACCGCTTCGACAATATCCTCAGGTGTCCCCACCCCCATGAGATAACGTGGTTTATCCGTTGGTAATTGCTTTGTAATGCCAGCAAGCATTTCAAGCATTTTCTCCTGTGGCTCACCAACTGAGAGTCCGCCGATGGCATAACCATCAAAACCGATATCCAGCAACCCTTTGATCGAAGCCAGACGTATTTCAGGAAACATGCCTCCCTGCACAATGCCAAATAATGCTGATTCATTTTCTCCATGTGCAGTTTTTGAACGTTCCGCCCAACGTAATGATAATTCCATCGATGCCTGCGTCTCTTCTTCACTGGCAGGGTAAGGCGTGCACTCATCAAAAATCATGACAATGTCCGCACCCAGATCGTGCTGTACCTGGATCGCTTCTTCGGGACCAAGAAAAACGGCATCACCATTGACGGGTGATTTGAAATGAACACCTTGTTCGGTAATTTTTCGTCGCTCCGCCAGACTAAACACCTGAAAGCCACCGGAGTCTGTCAAGATTGGATAAGGCCAATTCATGAATTTGTGCAGACCTCCTTGCTGCTTGATGATCTCCGTGCCCGGTCTCAACATCAGGTGAAAGGTATTTCCCAAAATAATTTCACTGCCAAGTTCGCGTAGTTCTTCAGGAGTCATGGCCTTGACCGTGCCATAAGTCCCTACCGGCATAAAAACCGGTGTCTCTATATCACCCCGAGGAAAACTTATTTTTCCTCGTCGCGCCTTTCCATCTTGGCCTTGCAGATTAAACTCCATTCATCAATATTCCTCAGTCACTCAAATTTGACCGCCATGGATGGCGGAAATACTGGCAATGCAGGAGCAATTGCCAGTGCACGTGTCACCCTTAACTCTTAGCCCTTCACCCCTCACTATTCACTCTTCACCCTTAACCCTTCACTTTTTGTAAGAAACATGGCATCGCCATAACTAAAAAAACGATAACGTTCATCTATCGCATGTTGATAAGCATTCAATATATTCTCTCGACCGGCAAATGCAGACACCAGCATCAGCAAGGTGGATTCTGATAAATGAAAATTAGTGATCAAGGCATCAACTACTTTGAATTCATAACCGGGATAAATAAAAATATCTGTTTCGCCATGATAAGGATTTAGCTCGCCTGCCGAATTTAATTCAGACCTTCTGGCTGCCGTTTCCAGACACCTGACAGCAGTTGTTCCAACCGCTACTACATGTCCGCCCCTTTCTTTGCATCGCTTAACTTTCT
>CAZDFI010000001.1:24216-32686 GCA_964504725.1 uncultured Enterobacteriaceae bacterium | reverse complement strand
CTTTCTCGCAAACATCTGCTGATACTTGTAGATATTCATGGTGCATTTTATGGTCTTCAATATCTTCTACCCGAACAGGTTGAAATGTCCCGGCGCCAACATGCAATGTGACAAAAACACACTCAATATCCCGATCTGTAATATCCTGCATGAGTTCATCGGTAAAATGTAACCCTGCAGTCGGGGCAGCTACAGCACCCGGTATTTTTGCATACACTGTTTGATAACGTTCCGCATCTTGAACATTATCTTTGCGTTGGATATATGGTGGTAAGGGCATGTGTCCTACCTGCTGCATCACCTCAAGAACGCTTATCTCACCGATAACATCGATCACAAACATATCGTCTTGTCGTTTCCTTAACTCAAGGTTAATCCCCTCTTGTAAATGAATCACGCTGCCTGGCTTTGGAGTTTTACTTGCGCGAACTTGCGCCAGCATTCGCTGATCATCCAGAATTCTTTCAATCAGGATTTCTACCTTGCCGCCAGTTTCTTTATGACCAAACAATCGCGCAGGAATCACCCGGGTGTCATTAAAGACCAACAAATCGCCTGACTTCAATAAACCAGGCAAGCTGGAAAATTCAAGATCCGTTATTTTCCCGGAAGGATATTCCATCGCTAACAAGCGACTGCTATCTCTTTGCTCGACCGGAAACTGTGCAATTAACTCATCTGGCAATTGATAGGAAAATTCGTCTCGTCGCATGGAGCGCGATGGTATCAGAATTTGTGTTAGCGAATAATGGCGAATAATAACAAAGAGGTTTTAACCGGAGCCAAGTTTACATATACTTCCGCACCTGCTAACGAGCAGGTGTTGCCGGGGTGGCGGAATTGGTAGACGATGGACAGGAGTCCAAGTGTCGCGGTTGCATGGATACAAAAGAGCGACCGCGCCGGCGCGTTTCCTGCGGGATAACAAATAGAAATAAGATAAAATAAATTTAAATTGCCGGGGTGGCGGAATTGGTAGACGCGCCGGATTCAAAATCCGGTTTCTTCGGAAGTGCGAGTTCGATTCTCGCCCTCGGCACCATATATTTGCTCTACTTTTAACTCAGGCTAATATTTCCTATTCTCTGATTTCCTGTTCAAGATGTTTCAAATCCAAATTTACTTCATAAGCTGTACTGCGACCACCACCAAATGGCTTAAAAATATCTTTTTCTACCAAGTCTTGTAAATCCCTGGTAGCAGTCGCTTTCGAAGTTTTTGTAATATTGATATATTTCTTTGCACTCATACCACCTTCAAAACCTTCCGGCCCTTCTTTTAACATGCGTTGAACAATACGCAACTGGCGTTCATTCAGTTGATCTTTAAAACGATCAAAGAACCTGGTTTTTTGGTGCGTGAAATCAATTTGTTCTTCAGTCTGAATTTGCGCATCAAAACACATCTGTACAAAATAATTTATCCACGCCGTTATATCATTAGAACGCTGCGCCGATTTTAAAGCATCATAGTAAGCTTTTTTTTCAGCCTCTATGGTCTTAGACAAACTGAATAAAGCGGGATACCCGATCCCCTGTAATAAGGCCTTTTCCGAAATGGCCCTGCCAATACGACCATTACCATCTTCAAATGGATGGATGCTCTCAAAATAGAGATGGGCAATGCCCGCTTTGACTGGTGGTTTAGTGATCCAGTGTGGACTTCCGGGCGACGTTTCATTGAACCAGGTAATGAAACGTCGCATTTCATCTTGCACAACTACGGAAGGAGGTGCTTCAAAATGCACTTTTTCTTTTCCGATGGGGCCAGAGATCACTTGCATTGGCTCTTCATAGGTACGCCACTTCCCAATCGTAATGCCTTTACTTCCTTGCATCAGCATTTTATGCCAGTCCATCAGCATTTTCTTCGTAAGCTTTCTTGTGTAGTCCCTACGTATAACAGTTATAAGTTGTCCTGCCCCATTGGCCCTTTGATCACGCACTTGTTCCTGGGTTTGGGGAAGATTCAACTGATTGCGTATAGATGACATGACATCTTTACGACTTAAGTACTCCCCTTCTATCTCCGAAGTTTTAATCGCTTCAGAAACCATCACATCGATCATGGTTTCTGTTTTGATTTTTTCAGGCAAACCCTCAAGCAGTCCACTCACTCGGCCCACCCTTTCAGTAAACTTAAAGAGTGTGTCCTCTACTTCCATTAGAGAATAGGTAAATCGGGGCCAATCTGCTTGCTGCCAGTTATATTTCATGAGCCGATTATAACTATTATTCGGCTCAATGTATATTCATATATGAGCCGATTATAATTGCTATTTGGCTCATACCAGTGGATGTTTAGGCATTATCAGATTCAAAAACGACTGTTTCTGGCAAGTGTGACATAAAAATACGGGTGTGGCGGAATTGGTAGACGATGTGCACGACTATAGGGATATAGGAGGTAGAATGAATCAGGACGAATATAGGACATGTTCGGGTGAAAATGTCTGGAACTAATTTTCCAGACAGAATCGAGGAAGCACGAGTGTCATGAAGGATAGGACGTCCGAGAGTGACCGCATCGGATTCATAATCCGGTTTCTTCGGAAGTGCGAGTTCGATTCTCGCCCTCGGCACCACATTAATATTCTCTTATCATTCCTTGAAGGGCAATCAGTCAGTCCTGCAACTTTAAACTCACAACCATCACGACGAATCAGGTCGGTGAGGGATGCCAACCTGCATCGGCCCAGAGTTGTCCGCTCACTGCCGAATTGGAGATCATAAAACAAATAGCATCGGCGATTTCCTGGGGACGGATCAGGCGACCCAATTGAGTGTCTTTAAGGATATTCTTTTCGATGTACTCTTCACCTAATGCTCGCACCATCGGTGTATCTGTAAAACCGGGATGGATAACACCGCAACGTACGCCGTGAAAAATGGCTTCTTGGGTTAAAGTAGCGGCGGCACCTTCAATACCCGCCTTTGTACTGGCATAAGATATCTGGCCTTTATTCCCTTGTGATGAAATGGATCCAATAAAGATTGCTGTAGCTTGTATCTTTTCATCAGGATGCCATCTTTTTAATCCTCGCTGCGCGCGCTGCTCGGCGATGCGGGCCACCATTTCCATAGCCCAGTAGACAGGAGCTATCAAGTTAACCTCTACCACAAGACGAAAATTTTCCAGCGGATATATGCTGGCCTTTTTTGTTTCCTTATTCATTTTTACAGCCAGAGAATCGCGAGTGATCCCGGCGCATGGGACACAAATATTGACGACATTATCTCCTTCGCAAAGAGAGTCAAAAACACTTACTCGAAATTCAGGATCAGTAGTGTCTCCCTGAAAAGGAATTGCGCATTCTATATCAGCCTCTTCATTAATCTGCTGAGCTACAGTCTCCACCCCTTCATGCATATCAACCAGGCCAATTTTCTTCACCCCCTTAGCGGCCAGTTGCATGCTGACAGCATGGCCAATGCCGCTAGCAGCACCGGTAACTACGGCAATCGTGTTTTTGATTTCCATGATTTTTTTGCCTCTTATAAATTATTTGGTTTTACAATGCTTCCATTCTAGCGCATAAATTTGTGCGTCGCAGCATTGTTTATTTGAGCTATTTACAAAAGTGGGAAAATTAAAGGATTAGCGTACTTGAATAATATTTATAACAAGACGTTTTTCATACATCATAGTATCTTGCCGCCCAGTTGAACGAGTGTTGTTGTTAATTTCTCTTTTAGTTCTTCTAAACGATTAACATTTGTACTTCGCATGACGAGATTGACACCCAGTTTTCTATTACGAAAATACGGGTAACTGCCAATGCTAATATCCGGGTATTCATCCTGCAATTTGGAAAGATCTTCAGCAAACACACCCTCGCCGATGTTGGTTGCGACATTGACTGTAATGATTGGATCGCCACCTGTTAGCCTGTCTATAATTCCATCAAACATGAGTTGCATAATGGCTGGGACACCTGCCAAGACGAAAACATTTTCCATTTGAAACCCCGGCGCACCACTTAATGGATTATCAATCAGCTTCGCTCCTTGTGGGATGTGTGCCATTTTCATCCGTGCTTTATTGATGCCGCCAGGCTCATGATATTTTTCAAGCAGCCTGACTGCCTCTGCGTTTTTTTCCAGACTTACATTGAATGTTTTTGCGATAGCAGCAGAAGTAATGTCATCATGTGTGGGGCCAATACCCCCTGTTGTAAACACATAGGTATAGGTCTCGCGGAAAATATTTACTGTCTTAATGATGGTTTGTTCGATATCAGGAATGACTCTGGCTTCCATAATACTGATGCCTAGCGCATCAAGTTGTTTTCCCATATAGACAAGGTTTGTATCCTGCGTTCTTCCCGAGAGTACTTCATTGCCGATGATGATGACGCCTGCTGTAACTTCGGTTGAACCATTCATAATCTTTCCAGTCAGGTCGTTTCAATAAACGAATATAAATCTTCTTACTGATGATCAGGACTGTCTACTTTATAACATGTTAGTACAGATAACATCATCACCTGCCTGAATTCTCCCAGGATGATTGTTTGGTGATTAATGATTCAATGAATGAGGACACATACAGAAGGTATTGACAAACTGCAATGGCAATATTTCAGCTGCCATACGTCGACCCAAACTACACCGTTGGACGTTACAAAGAAAACTATAGAAAAGACCTTCCGGGATACAGTAAATCAGGATACCGCAAATCGCCGTGCTAAAAAATACTAGGCGGCCTGTACAGGAATACGATCCTTGATATGCGTAATATTGTTATACTTATCAAGATAGACAAGTGTCGGCTTGTAGGTTGACATTTCTTTTTCTTCTATCGATCCATAACTACAGATGATGACTCGATCGCCTGGCTTCGCCTTGTGGGCAGCAGCTCCATTCACAGAAATAATGCGTGAATTCCTTTCAGCACTAATTGCGTAGGTTATGAAGCGCTCGCCATTGGTAATATTGTAGATCTGGATCTGTTCGTACTCATGGATCCCGGCCTTATCTAACAAGTTGGAATCGATGGCGCAGGAACCTTCGTACTCTAACTCTGAATGTGTGACACTGGCTTTGTGAAGTTTTGCTTTAAGAACAGTAAGTTGCATGCGAATCAAGGTATATACATGTTATAAAAGTGGATTATGGCGCAAATTTTCCCTCTCTTCAACGCCTGATCTGGATATTATCTATTAACCTTGCTTTGCCGAGCCACACGGCTGCAAGCACGACCAATTCTCCCGCTGCAGGTTCTGTTAAATTTTCTGCATTTCTAATACTCAAATACTCAGTTTTGAAACCCTTATTATCAAGATACTCAATTGCGTTGGCTTCAAGATATTGATAATCAGTATTCCCTGCTTTAACTGCCTCTGCGATTCCTGATAATGTCTGGTAAAGCTCGGCAGCAATTTCTTTCTCCTGCTGACTAAGATATCGGTTGCGTGAGCTTAATGCCAACCCACTGGTTTCCCTGACAATTTCTGCGCCAACAATTTCAACTGGTAGATTTAGATCAGCAACCAGTTTTTTGATCACCAGTAATTGCTGATAATCCTTGTTTCCAAAGATTGCAATGTCCGGCTGAACCATTTTCAACAATTTTTTGACGACCGTGGCTACCCCGTTAAAGTGTCCGGGCCGAAATGCACCACAAAAAATATCGCCCAATTCAGGCGTAACAAGCTGAGTTTCAGATTCGAGACCGTCAGAATAGACTTCATCGACATCAGGAAAAAATGTTAGATCTGTATTAATGGCTTCCAGGTGTGTCATATCATCTTCAATTGTACGTGGGTAGGTTTCGAAATCCTCTCCTGCAACAAACTGGGTTGGATTTACATAAATAGAAACAACGACCTTGTCTGCCAACTGCTGTGCCAGTTTGACTAATTGCAGATGTCCCTCATGCAAATTACCCATGGTCGGTACCAATGCAACCGACTGACCTTGTTGATGCCAATCTCGGATGGTGCTTCCGAGTGCTTCTTTTTTAGTGACCTGAAGCATTCAATGTGTTGTATTAATTGAATTCATGTTCAAGCGCGGGAAAGTCACCTGATTTTACGGCAACAACGTATGACTTAACGGCATCCTGAATTGAAGAACTATCTTCGAGAAAATTTTTGGAAAATTTTAGTTGGCGTCCCGATATTCCCAACATATCGTAAATCACCAGAACCTGGCCGTCACAATCGGCACCAGCACCAATACCGATCACCGGAATATGAAGTTCGGCACTAATACTCGCAGCCAATGATGATGGTACACATTCAAGTACAAGCATAGAAATGCCCGCTGTTTGTAATGCCAGTGCATCCATTTTTATTTGTTTAGCGGATTCAGGATCTCTGCCCTGGACTTTATACCCCCCCAGTTCTTCGATTGATTGTGGGGTTAGACCCAGATGTCCGCAGACAGGAATACCCTGGGAAACAATATGTCGAACCATCTCGCAGATACTATGATCACCTCTCTCCAGTTTGACAACATCTGCACCGCCTTCATCAAACAATCGTCTGGCATTGCCTAGTGCCTGCTCAGGATTGAGATAACTTTCGTAAGGCATGTCTGCAATGATCATGGCGCGCTTTGTCCCGGAGACAACTTGCCTGGTGTGGTAAATCATATCTTCCATCGTCACGTTCAAAGTGCTGTCCTGACCATGCAAAACCATACCTAGCGAATCACCAACCAAAATGATTTCAACACCAGCTTCATCTAGCACAGTTGCAAAACTTGCATCATAGGCCGTCAAGGAAACAATCTTTTCTTCAGCGGCTTTCATTTCATCCAGCCGCATTGTGGTGATTTTTGTCATGCAACTTCCTTTGGATTGAAATATTGCTTGCCTGTTTTCAGATCACAGATCTGTTCCAATAGCATGGCGTAATTATCAGCATTGTTGACTAGATCAAAGTCGGCGGTATTGACGATGAGCAAGGGTGATTTGTTGTAATGATAAAAAAAATCAATATAAGCGTTAGCGATCTTGGTCAGATAGTCCTCATTGAGTCGCCTCTCGTAGTGAATGCCCCGTTCTGAAATTCTATCCAGCAAAACCTGAATAGGGGCCTGTAGATAAATTACCAAATCAGGCACTGGCGCCTCCAACGCTGTTCGATTATAGGCTTGCAGATACAGATCAAATTCATCTTGACTCAAGGTAACCTCGGCAAAGAGCCTGTCTTTATCGATCAAGAAATCTGCGATCTGGATCGGTTTGAACAAATCAGTCTGACGGAATATTTCCAGTTGCCTGGCGCGTTGGAATAAAAAATAAAGTTGTGTTGGAAGCGCTGCTGTTTTCGGATCTTCATAGAAACGCTCAAGGAAAGGATTTTCCGCTGGTAATTCAAGCATCAGATCCGTTTTAAATGTGGTCGCCAGACGCTTTGCCAGTGATGTCTTACCAACACCAATCGGGCCTTCAACAACAATGTAATCGGGTCGATGTTGTCCGTTCATTCTTAGGTCAATTTTACCAGATCATCTGTATTAATTTGCCGTAATAGTGAAGAGACTGTGCCAATACCCGGAATCATGCAATCTGATGAGATTTCATCCAGAGGTAAAAGTACAAATCCTCGTTTGTGCATTTCGACATGTGGGATCCCCAGATGATCGTCTTGAATATTTTCGTCACCAAATAAGAGGATATCCAGATCCAGTGTCCTTGCGCCCCACTTTAATCCTCGCTCGCGCCCGTGCTCATTTTCGATGCTTTGTAAATAAGACAGCAAAACATGTGCAGATAATTCCGTATCAAGTTCAACAACAGCATTGATATAGTCGGGTTGATCCTGAGGACCGACAGGTTTGCTCCTGTAAAAAGATGATGTCCTTATAACAGAGGTTGAAGGAACCATTTCCAGTGAAATAATTGCATTCTTTAATTGAGATTGCGGATCATTGAGATTACTACCCAGTCCTATATACACTTTAATCATGCCAATATGTATTTTTATCTTTCTTGCAAAATTCTGAAGCTACGATTTAATTTATATTACTGCTTATTCACTGGAGATGTTTCGGTCTACGCCTGAAACGTCTTTGTTGATGTTCTTTTTTTGCTGCTAATTGTATGTCCATATGTTCGTCCTGAAACTCCGTCCACCAATTTGCGAGTTCCTGTATATCCTCGCCAGCCTCAGCACGCAATAATAAAAAATCATAGGCTGCGCGAAAACGTTGATGCGCAAGTAACTTTAACGGACGCTTACCGCGAATATTTTTTAAACGGACTTGAAGCGCCCACATGTCTCGCGCCATATGGGTAAACCGTCTCGGCATTGAGGTACTTGTTATCTGATGTGAAATGACTGCGTAACTGGCCAAATGAATCGCATCCATCTCTGACAGCCCATTACCCTCATGATCATTCGCCAGATTCCTGACCGGTACCCACAGCAACGCTGCCAGCAAGAATGCAGGCGTAACTGGTTTATCCTCTGCCAATCTCTTGTCAGTATTTTTAAAAGCAGATAACAACAATTTATGAA
>CAZDFI010000001.1:18970-24206 GCA_964504725.1 uncultured Enterobacteriaceae bacterium | reverse complement strand
AATTTTTCTGTTTGCGGAAACAATATTGCAAACAGGCCGTAGTCACGCAGTCGATGATAGGTCTGTTCAGATTGTCCACTCATAAATAATTTTAAAAATTCCTCAAACAACCGTGCTTGGGGAATTTCCTTTAGAAGTGGTGCCAAATCACGAATTGGCTGCTCAGAAACGGGATGAATTGAAAAACCAAGTTTGATAGAAAATCTTACCGCCCTTAACATTCTGACCGGGTCTTCCTGATAGCGATCTTCAGCAATGCCAATCAGTCTTAGCTGTTTGTTTTTTATGTCCTCGATGCCACCCACATAATCGACAATCGAATAATCTTCTATGTTGTAATAAAGCGCATTGGCCGTGAAATCGCGTCGCCACACGTCATCATCAAGTTTCCCATAAACATTGTCGCGAATGATCCTGCCATCCTCTTCATGCCCTTCTCCGGCTATTGCATCATTGTGCGATGCTCGAAATGTTGACACTTCAATAATTTCTCTACCGAAATGCACATGCGCAAGTCTGAAACGGCGACCAATCAGTCTACAGTTTCTGAATAACTCTCTTACTTGTTCAGGATGCGCGTCTGTCGCAATATCAAAATCCTTCGGTATGATCCCCAATAACAGATCCCTGACGCCTCCACCCACCAAATAAGATTTGTATCCAGCATTTTTCAGGCGGTACAAAACTTTTAGTGCATTCTTGCTTATGTAAGATCGGGATACCCTATGCTCTGAGCGGGGGATAATCTGCGGCTTACGAACGAGGTTGGCAACGACTGCTTTTGGATTAGATGACGCCATAAATACAGATAGCTTAGTGGATTACTCCTGGAAACAACGTAAAATTTGTATTAATAAGTCTTGATTAGTTTGTGCTGATTTCTCGCAAGAAAGCCATATAGTAACACTGATACCTGATATTATTGCACCCTGTAATTACTAATTTAGGTCACTCGCTCCCTTCGTCTAGTGGCCCAGGACGCTGGCCTCTCACGCCGGAAACAGGGGTTCAAGTCCCCTAGGGAGCGCCATATATATCAATGGTTTAAGAAGATATTGGTCTTTTGATACACTCTTATACGGAAACTGTACGGAAATATGACCTCCAGACAGCTATTAAAGACATATAAGCGGTACTTTAAATACGAGGCATAGATTTGTGTGAGGTGGGGCTTTCGATTCCCCCATCAATCCTCCTTGCCCTGGTGCGCTTGGAAGATCTACTTATCTAGCAGTTAGGGCTTGTGTACACTTAAATCCTGAAACAGGCATTAATCTACGTAGTTTTGAGTATCGAGAAATATCTATTCGTCTTCCGGATTCTTAGTAACAAGAGTGAGCCCAGCAATCCATCGGGTCCGGCCTATATGACGTTCGTGAATTTCTATAAAAAGTGGCCGAACATCTGGCAGCAAAGTTAGCATATCAGTGACTGTTCGTTGTTTAACCCATACACAACCCCACCAGGCTCTTGACCCCCTTTGACGTTCGATATATCCGATACCCTTCGGAACATCGTAAACAGGGACTTCCCTACTTCTAGTTTTGCGGTATTTCAGCGATCCATTATCGTCACGAACCTGGCAGTCTGCCAATGTCAGTTCAAAATCATGATGACCTGAATCAGAACCGTAGATTGTTAATTGAATTTTTTCCTCTTCACGGTCTTCTGAGTAAATGAAATGGCCTTCCAATTCAAGGTGCGAACCGAAATCATATACTTTTGCGTCATCCTCGTAGTATCTAGGTTCACGAACTTTGTGATTTATCGAAGCATCAATAGTCGCTGAATACCCAGTTAATTCAGCATGATTAATAGAATATTCTGACGCAGATATTTTTTTTCGTTTTACCACATTGATAGTTTAGCAGCACTGTGTAGTGCACCAAGAATTTCGTAATGTACGAAGGCGTTTGGATGTTCTAGCAGAAGTTTAACTGCAAAACTATCTTACTAATATCGTTCAGTTTAATTGTTTCTTATTTCAAACATGCCCCCATATATGCCCCCAGTACAATTCCTGGCACTTAATAGTTTATATAGACGGTGCTGTATCTCAGCGAGGGATCGATATGTGTCTATAATTATTTCTGCAAGAACGTTTGTTGCCTATTCAAAGGAAACAACACAAAGAAACATATTAAAAGTAAAAGTGCCAAACTCTTTCTTTAGTCTAAAAAGCTTGGATCAGAGATTTATTCTCAAAATCAAAAATGCGTTTATCGTGTAATTTTGGGTTATAAGGTAAGGACAGCAGGTCAAGAAGCTCAGCAACATCAGAATTAATCTGGTTATTATTGCTTTGAATACTCCGAACTTCAGTAACAATTCTTTCGAGTTGCCTCTGCACCCCTAACTTCCAATAAACTATCGCACGTATTAATATTGCTTCTGGCCCTTTATATCCCTTTAAAGTATTAATTACAGACCCAGTTCTACCAAGGAAATCTTTAACAATGGCAAGAACAAGTCCGAATCTTCGCCTCAAGTATCTGAATGGTGATCGCTTCTTTCCATCTAGGCTGATAAACCATGCATTTGTTGCGTCTTCTTTCCTGAGTAGTCCAACGCTGCATGCATGACTGTAATCCCAATCTTCAAATGTTGCGTAATCACGGCTGCTTAGCCTATTGCAAACCACTTCATCCGGTATATTTGCCAAACCTAATATTATGGCTTCTTTTTCGATATTTTGATTCCTTGGGTAATCATTGAGTAAAACTCCAATTTCATGTACAGCATCTTCTGTTCTATTAAGTCGTCTCAATAAGCGAGTTTTCTCAACACTAGCTTCTAAATAGTAAGGATTTGCATCAATTATAGTATTCAACAACTCTAACGCTTCTATATTGTCACCTTTTGCTGATAAGAAATTAGCCTTTTGGAATGACAACGTCGATGTATAACCTAGGTGATTAACTGCATCGTCCAACCACTTCATTGCATCAGAATATTTGCCACATTGTATAGCACTCTTAATTAAATCTATCCATGTTTCCTCTGAATTAGGAGTTTCATTAATATGTTTTTCAAGTATTTTAATAGATTTACCAACTTTGCCGTTTATTCTTAATGCACTTGCTAACGCGTTCACAGCAATTGTTTTATCTTTCGCCAATTCGACACCACGATGTAAGTAAAACAATGCCTCACTGAGCTTACCTAGTCGTGCCAATAAATGTCCCTTTGCTGTGTAAGCCACATTATGATCAGGAGATAATGAGATCGATTGATCGTAGAAATTTAGTGATAATTCATACATCTCCGCATCAGCGTAAGTAGCTGCCAGACCGCATAATACTATTTCATTATATGGGGATATCTCATTTAATTTTAGGTATGTTTCAATAGCATCCTCGTATTTTTCTAGTCCACGAAGAATCTCTGCCTTATGCATCAAAGGTTCTAATTTATCCTCATCAATTTCCAGAACCTCTAAAATTAATTTGTATGCTTTCATTAAGCGATTTTGTTTCTGCAAAACACGTACAAGACCAGTAAGTCCGTATGCCTTATCTCCTTCTTCTGCGGCCAGAGTAAACCACTTATATGCTTTATCATACTGCTCAAGATTTAGGCACGCATCGCCAATATGTCCTAAAACTCTGGCATCATTTGGTGAAATTTTATGAGCCTGGTGAGCATATTCGAATTGAAGATCATATAAATTTTTATGCTTTGCCATTTCTGAAACACTACAAAGAGTTTTAGCTGCGTATTCTGAGTCATCTCGAGCGAGTTGCTCATCAACCAACCAAGAAATTAGTTTCTGAGCTTGCAAACTCTTCCCTGCATTAAACAGTTCATTGGCTTTTTGTAAACGTTCTTGAACGTGATCGCGATGCTTTTGTGTTACCTTGGTAGTTTTTGGAATATCTACCGTATCTCTTTCCGGGTTATAAACAGTAACGAATTCAGGATCTATAATCTCTGAAACCAAACTTTCTGACCCAAAAAATGGATCAATAATTGCGTTTATAGTTTCTCGAAAGTTTTCTAAATCAGAACATTTTTCAAGACACTCAAACTTTAATTTACTTAGTCCTTTTCTTGATGGTGAAACAAGTCGAAAAAATACTCCCATGGCTATTAGCCTTTTTTCAAATTCTTTCTGATTTTCACCTGATAGTTTTTTTGCAACACCTTCCCAAGATTCTCTAATATATTGAATTTGGCTCTGGTCTTCTAAAAGAGCTTTCAACATTTTCCCGATACTAGACTTGATGTTAATTTCATCAATTGGTGCAATATCGCTACTCGGTAAAGGACGAGAATACATAACATGTTTAAGATAAGTAGCAACTCCATCTTCACTCGCCCACTCGTCTAGTGTCTTCTGAATCTCAATACGATCTTTTTTAGGAGTTTTCGCGTCTAGTAATGTTAGGATGTATATGAGCGCACGATCTTTCATCCAATGAGATTCTAGTGATGCAAGGGCTTGCGATTTCGTACAACTCTTGAGGTAAACTATATCCGAAGCATTCCGGTTAATACTGTATGCTTCTGAAGACGAAATTTTTCTTTTTCGTCCATCCATCCACAGCACTTCAGCAATGCCTCCTTCAATTAGAGTTGCCGTTCCCAATTCACCTGAAATAATTGCTTCCATAATCAAACCTTCAAAATAATTTGATATCTATTCCTTCTTTACTTGCATTACGAATTTTTAGCTTCAGAATATGGTATTCATGGCCTGCAGTCTGATTACATGCTATTGATTGTATTGCTTCTCTTAGCAATCCGTCATATATATGCACTTCGACAAAATCTCCATCATTACCTTCACCGTCAGCAGCTGGTTTCAATAGAATACTATTAAAGTTTTTGTTCTCGACACCTTCATCAATTTCCTGACAATGTTTTGCAACCGCTAGTCTTCCTCTGTACTCCCACGTACTTCGATATCCAGCTGGAATTCCTGATGCCACATTAACATTTCTTGTCTCCACAAATTTGTAAGAATTTTCATGAAACACTGTAGCTCGCTTTGCGATTGCGTCCTCTTTTATCCCGACACTATAGTCCCCATAGTAAGGTATGCCAAGCTCGTTAAGCGATAAAGCTGCAAATATGATTTTCTCTGAATACTCGGGAAATAGTAATGAATCGACTGATCCTCGCGATTTATCATATTTGTTGTCTTGAACGACTCTGGCACTAATAGTAATTTCATTGTGAAAAGAGGTAAATAGTACACCAGGTTCTAACCATCGCATTACTTGGCCAAAGGATG
>CAZDFI010000001.1:9082-18960 GCA_964504725.1 uncultured Enterobacteriaceae bacterium | reverse complement strand
AAGGATGCACATATCACTGCATTAGACTCTTCGGCAACCGCTTTTTCGAAAACATGTAACTCTTTGGAGATGCCACGCTCATCTGCATCTGTCACCGCTGAATCATACCTATTATCCAATGCCTCAATCTCTTCTGCAGACATTGCCTTGCGTACATTTGGGAAACCAATATCAGCCTGACAATATGGACAATACCTAGTGTTGAAAGGACAAGGTTTTCCGCATTCGGAGCAACTCTCCATATCTGTACCGCCAATTTGATTATCCATTATGAATCTCAGCCTTAAAATTATTAATTTATTCAATTGTAGACGGATGGTTTTTCAATCATTACTGCCAATGACTGATATAGCCTAACATCCTTTATTTCAAAGAACATAAGGTTAAAACATTTGCATTATGCAATTAAAAAGAATTTCCTATTAAGACACCACTAATTTTTTGGTTAATTAGTTATCTATCGACGATTAGAATCCGGTTTATATAGGTTTAACAGAATTATTCAATCATACTAAAAATTTCTCCCCATATGTGGCACGGGGGGGTAGATATACACAACCTACACTAGACCCATCCCCTTAAAAAACGAGTAAGTCTTCCTTAGCTTCTTTTCATGGGGAAAGCGGTTATTCTCGTGATAGATTACAACTGACCGTCCGTTTTTAGTATTAAACTAATGTTCTTTAGCAGTTAATATACTGCCTAACAATAATTATATGGGGGCAGCTTTGGGGGCAACTTGAGATCGAAGAAATAGACTTTAATTTGTATATCATATAGTTACATCGTCTGTTCGGCTGTCGCCGCCTCATGTTGCGATAACCAAAGTCATTTGGTCTGGACTCATAATCCATTGGTCGTAGGTTCAAGTCCTACCGGGCCCACCATAATTATCAATGAGTTACGCTTATTTCACTGCACCTCACTAAATTCTTCCCTAACTATTCCCTAATATCGATCTATTTGTTGGCAGGTATGGCAATGGTAAGGAAGCTTTTTATAGTATCGGGAAATTCTTTTTTAGTGTAATGCTATTTCCTTAGTAACTTAGCTGGTAGAGCGGGTAACTGTTAATCACTAGATCGGCGGTTCGAGCCCGACCCGAGAAGCTAATTAAATTAAGCCTTTCAGCAATTTCGCGTAATTAATAATTTTGGTAAAAAAAAGAATAGGTAACATTTAGGTAACAAACAAGCACGCATTTGCTAGTGTTGTATGTTGTAATTAGTAATTCGCCATGCACAGGCAAACAAACTAACAATGCGGGTGCATATGTTATGACTATCGGCATAGAAAATACTTACACAATTGTCGGCGAGGCAATTCGCGTGAGAGGTATTGTTCAAGGTGTCGGTTTCCGCCCTACTGTTTGGAGAATTGCCAATGCTTGCGGTCTCGCGGGTGAGGTAGTCAATGATGCTGATGGTGTACTCATAAATGTAATGGGCTACATAGAAAACCTCGATGAATTTGTTAAACGTTTAGAAAATGAAGCCCCGCCCCTGGCTCGTATTGACTCAATTGAACGTCAACCAATCAAAAACTTTGTTACAGATGATCAATTTCGTATTCAATCAAGCAAAACAGGAGATCCTCAAACCGGGATAGCGCCAGACGCCGCTACTTGCGGCTCATGTATTGAAGATGTTCTTAATCCAGAGAACAGACGTTTTAGATACCCCTTTACAAATTGTACTCATTGCGGTCCAAGGTTCTCAATTATAAAGACGATACCTTATGACCGATGCAATACATCAATGTCGGCGTTTACAATGTGCGGTGCATGTAATGATGAATATCAAGATCCTCCTGATCGACGGTTTCATGCACAACCCAACGCTTGTCCGGTTTGTGGTCCATACATTTGGTTAGAACATGCAGATAATAAGGAATTATCTAACAATGCTTTAACAAAAAAAAACAATCTTGATACTGTTTGCACTTTGCTAAAACAAGGTGGAATTGTAGCAATCAAAGGGATTGGTGGTTTTCACCTGGCTTGCGATGCAATAAACGAAAATGCGGTTAAACGTTTACGCCAGCGTAAGCAGCGCTATTACAAGCCCTTCGCACTAATGGCGCGAAACATTGAAATAGTAAGACGTTATTGTGAAGTTGATGCTGTCGAAGAACAGCTATTGCTATCGACATCAGCACCGATTGTTCTTTTGAAAATGAATAAAGTTGACAAAGTCGCAGATACAGTTGCGCCAGGACATACGCACTTGGGTTTCATGCTTCCTTATTCACCTATCCATCATTTGATTTTAAAACACATGGAGCATCCTATCATTTTGACATCCGGTAATCTTTCGGATGAACCACAATGCATTGACAATAAAACAGCGAAACAAAAACTAAATTCAATTGTAGATTATTTTCTATTTCATGATCGTGAAATCGTAAACCGAGTGGATGATTCCGTTGTCCGTATTGTTGCAAATGATATCCAAATTTTACGCAGGGCAAGAGGTTATGCGCCAGCACCATTAATACTGCCTGATGGATTTTCCAACTGCCCGGAAGTACTCGCCATGGGCGGGGAACTAAAGAATACATTTTGTTTGATTAAAGATGATAAGGCTATTCTTTCGCAACATCTTGGTGATTTGGAAAATGCGGCAACTTTTTTCGACTACCGCAAAAATATAGATCTTTATCATAAGCTCTATGAAACTAAACCTGAAGTCATCGCCATTGATCTACACCCGGATTATTTGTCTAGTAAGGAAGGTAGAAAACTTAGTGAGGAGACCAGAACAACATTAAATATCGTGCAACATCATCATGCCCATATAGCCAGTTGTATGGCTGAAAATCAGATCCCGTTAGACACAAGACCTGTACTTGGTGTTGCCTTGGATGGATTGGGTTTTGGTGAAGATGGCACATTTTGGGGCGGTGAGTTTTTGCTTACTGATTATGTGAATTATGAACGGCTGGCAACGTTTATGCCGATTGCAATGCTAGGTGGCATGCAAGCGATTTACGAACCCTGGCGTAACACATATGCACATATTATCGCGACAATCGGTTGGTCGAAATATAAAGAAGACTTTAAAGATCTGGAGTTGACAAAATTCTTTGAGAGTATGCCACTCGCTACCTATGACGGCATGTTGGAGAATAAGGTCAACAGTCCCTTGGCAAGTTCCTGCGGTCGCTTGTTTGATGCAGTCGCCGCTGCTATAGGTATTTGCAGAGAACAGGTTGGTTATGAAGGACAGGCGGCAATAGAAATGGAGGCCATTGTCGATGATAGTGCCTTATATGAAGAAGATAAGACGCTGGATTATCCTTTTTCAATATCAATATTAAATGGAAAAGACATGCCCTGCATTGATCCGGCCACTATGTGGCAGGCCATTCTCAAAGATATAAGCTTAAATACGCCAAAATCTGTAATGGCGGCGCGTTTCCACAAGGGTGTGGCTAAGCAGATATGTACTATAATCACAAGACTGACATCAGATAATCAGGGTAGTCGTATTATTGATACGATTGCCTTATCGGGGGGTGTTTTTCAGAATAAAATACTTACCGAGCTGATCATTATGCAGCTTAAAGCAGAACATTTTAATGTATTAACACACCGGAAATTACCCGCTAACGATGGTGGCCTATCTCTAGGACAGGCAGTCATTGCAACTGCAAGGACAATCGTAGCATAACGAAAGAGGTTTAATTATGTGTTTAGGAATACCCGGGCAGATCGTCGAGATCACCGATGAAGACAATAAACTCGCTATCGTCAATGTGTCAGGTGTGAAACGGCTGATTAATATCACCTGTATTGTCGATGAGACACACCCTCCACAATCCTGTGTAGGCGAGTGGGTATTAATGCATGTCGGCTTCGCCATGAGTCGTATCGATGAAGTAGAGGCGACAAAGACTCTGGAGGTTCTAACTGAGCTCGGCGAAGCACAGCGAGAGATGGATTTAATACGCGCAAGTTCACTAAACTAAATCACTAGGTAAAACCATGTCTGAAAACAAGGCACAATTAGAGGCACTCTATCCTTTTCTATCTGGCGATAAAAAGGATCCAAAGAAAAAAAACGAGTTATTACTTGAGTCCGTACGACAAAAGGCCGAGCACAGTGTCGCAGTAAAACAGACATTTTTTCAGGAAAATACCCAACCCATAGTTGATACAGCTTACACCATTGCCTGCATTTACCAGAATGATGGACGACTTTTATCAATGGGGAATGGTGGATCCAGTTGTGATGCCTCCCATATTGCAGTTGAGTTTTTGCACCCTATAACGGCTGGGCGACCAGCCCTGACTGTCATAAATCTCGTCGTCGATACTGCCATGATAACGGCCGTATCAAATGACGTAGGTGTTGATCATATTTTTGTTCGTCAGGTAGAGGCACATGCAAAAAAAGGCGATGGACTCATCGGTATTTCGACGAGTGGTAATTCTGAAAATTTGATTTCCGCTTTTAAAAGAGCAAAAGAAATGGGACTTTATACAATAGGGCTTTCCGGGAATGACGGCGGTAAAATGGCCGAAGAAGGATTTTTAGATCATTGTCTCGTCGTTCAAACAGATAGCATCCATCGTACCCAGGAGTGCCATGTCGCTATCTATCATATTCTCTGGGATCTGGTGCATACGATCCTGGCAGATAATCGTGGTAATTTAGGGAAATACGACTTATGAAGTACGTCGATGAATTTCGTGATCCGAATAAAGCCAAATTTTTAATTAATGATATTAATTTATTAGTCGAACAGATTGATATATGTAAACAAAGACCTTTGCAAATCATGGAAGTTTGTGGTGGACACACCCACACCATCTTTCGTTACGGCATTGAACAGATGTTGCCGGACAAAATAGAAATGGTCCACGGTCCCGGTTGTCCGGTGTGTGTACTGCCAATGGGTAGAGTCGATGATTGTGTTGCACTGGCAGAGCACCCTAATGTGATTTTTACGACATTCGGTGATGCGATGCGTGTTCCGGGGTCAAAGAAAAGCCTGTTACAGGCCAAGGCAGAAGGAGCAGATATACGGATGATCTATTCGCCGTTAGATGCCTTGGACATTGCCAAAAAAAATCCGGATAAGCAAATCATATTTTTTGCAATTGGTTTTGAAACCACCATGCCAAGTACCGCTTTGACTGTATTGGCGGCAGAGAAAGCGGGGATCAAGAATTTTTCATTGTTTTGCAATCACATCACGATAGTCCCCACCGTCAAGGCAATTCTGGATTCTCCAGAACTGTTGTTAGATGGATTTGTTGGTCCGGGACATGTCAGTATGGTGATTGGTAATAAACCTTATGAATTTATTTCGAAACATTACAAAAAACCTCTGGTCGTTGCCGGTTTTGAACCATTGGACATTTTACAATCCGTTTGGATGTTATTGAAACAAATAATAGAAGGGCGTTGCGAAGTCGAAAATCAATATCAACGTATCGTACCGGAAGAAGGTAATAAAGAAGCATTAGATGCAATTAATAAGGTATTCGAGTTACGCGAGTTTTTCGAATGGCGTGGTCTGGGTTCGATCGATCATTCCGGTATCAGGGTTAAAGAGGCATATGCTCATTACGATGCAGAAAAGAAATTTTCAGTGCCTAATTTAAAAATCGCAGATCCCAAGGCCTGTCAATGTGGTGAGGTATTAAAAGGCGTAATTAAGCCATGGGAATGCAAAGTCTTTGGAACCGCCTGTACACCGGAAATACCGCTCGGGGCATTAATGGTCTCGTCGGAGGGTGCCTGTGCTGCCTACTTTAATTACGGGCGGATTGATCTGGCTGAACTGATTGCGCAACGAGAGGCAAAGGCTGAAGTATCCACATGAGCGCGTCCGCAGACAAAATACAGAAGCAGTCAAACATACGCTGCCGTAGCGGGAAAGTAAGAGGCGATATTATTACCCTGGCACATGGGAGTGGTGGCAAGGCCATGCGGGATCTGATTGATGATGTATTCCTTGGCAGCTTCGGTAATGACTATTTAACACCACTTGAAGATCAGGCAAGGTTGGTAATGCATGATTTCAATCATAAAAATAACCTTCTGGCCTTTACCACGGATAGCTATGTCGTTGACCCATTGTTTTTCCCTGGGGGCAACATCGGCACGCTCGCGGTCAATGGTACTGTCAATGATTTAGCCGTCGGTGGCGCCAAGCCTCTTTATTTAAGCTGCGCTTGTATTATTGAAGAAGGTTTCTCTGTTGAATCTTTGCGAACAATTGCTAAGGCTATGCAAGCAGCGGCTGAAAAAGCAGGCGTTTCTATCGTCACAGGTGATACCAAGGTCGTGCCACGAGGCGCAGCGGATAAATTATTCATTAATACCGCCGGTATCGGCGTCATCCCCGAAAAAATCAATATTGCTGCACATAACGCCAAGGTCGGTGATGTGATCATAAGTAATGGTTATATTGGTGATCATGGCGCAGCTATTGTCGATGCTCGTGGCGAGCTTGCGCTGGAAAATAAAATTGAGAGCGATTGTCAACCACTCAATGATTTAATCGAGAGCATGATCGCAGCGTGTGATGAAATCCATTGCCTGCGTGATGCAACACGCGGTGGTATCGCAACGGTATTAAATGAATTTGCCCAGGCGAGTAATAAGTGTATGGTCATTGATGAAACGTCTATACCGATTCGGGAAGATGTTAGAGGCATGTGTGAAATCCTGGGACTGGATCCTTTATATCTGGCGAATGAAGGTAAACTCATTGCTATCGTGCCAGGCGATCATGCTGAACCCTTATTGACGGCAATGCGACAGCATCCAGCGGGCCAGGACAGTGCAATTATCGGAGAGGTAAAATCATCGCCAAACGGTGTTGTGGTATTGTCAACTTTGTTTGGTGGTGAACGTATCGTGGATATGCTTTTAGGCGAACAGTTACCACGAATATGTTGAGGCGTTCTTGAGAGGCAAACTCGATGGGTGTAATTAATGGACAAACTATCAAAATTGCCGATCATGGAGAAATCCAGTTACTCAGCTATGCCGAATTACTGGACTATCACAACGGTGATTCGATATGGGGATTAAGTGTTGCCTTTCGTGCACTACAGCTGGCGGCAAGCCTATTTTCAAGGGAAAGCCTATGGGATCGTAAGGATCTGTTTGTTGTAAGTGGCCATCCGGGACCGGGAGTGTGTGATGCCATTGAATATGTCACGCACTGTATCAGCCACAATCGGTTTAGATTGGCTGAAGAAATAACGCATGAAGTCAAATGTACCAGTACAATGAAATATGAGTGGAAAATTAGTTATGATATTCATTCACATGTGATAACGCTTCGGGATGATTTTGTGCCAAATGAATTTTATGAGTTACTGGACAGGCTGAATACCGAACAGGAGAGATTAGAAGATAAAAAACATTTTGATGAGTTTAAAACCACTTTGGCGGATAAAATATGGCTCGAACCAATTACATCCAGTTACCTGGTTAATAATAGTACAGTTAAAGATGGTGTGAAAGAATGTATTAATGCATAGATAATATTACTGTAAAATTAATTTTATATTAGGAGTACCAGGATGAAAATTGCAACAGTAGGTAAAGGCGGCTCAGGTAAAACAACTTTAACGGGGACTTTGGCCAGGATATTGGCTGAAGAAGGTACAAAAATCCTTGCCGTTGATGGTGATCCAAATCCTAATCTGGCATTAACCCTGGGTATCACCAGAGATGATGCCGATAAAATTACCTATATCCCGCCGAGCATTATGGAGGTCAAGGAAGAAGCGGACGGGAAACGTAAGCTTCACATGACGCTATCTGAAGATGAATTGATTAGCACCTATGGTGCGACGGCGCCAAGCGATATTGATTTAATCGTCATGGGCAAACCAGCAGATGGCAGTGCGGGAAGCGGTTGTATGTGCGCCTCACATATGGCAGTACGCGGACTCATTGCCGAAATGAGTGGCTATAGCGAATATACGGTAACCGATATGGAAGCCGGATTAGAGCACCTGAAGCGGGGGACGGCACGAAATGTCGACATCATGCTGATCGTGACCGAGGCGTATTATCGATCACTTGAGGCTGCGGCCAGAACCCATCTTCTTGCCAGAGAACTGGAAATTCCTCATATCTACGTCATTGCCAATAAGGTTAAAAATAAATCTGATCAAGCAGTAATAGAAGAATTCTGTGACAAGCATGATATGTCGATTATCGGTATCGTCCCCGCTGAGGAAAGATTTATGGAGGCTGAACGTCAAGGCAAAGCACCAATTGACTTTGATCCAGAATGTGCCGGTATAGTTGCAGTTCGTGATATCGTCGAGAAGCTTAGGAAACTGGAGGTCACAGAAGAAGTTGTCCCTCAACACCTGCCTGAACGTAAAGGAGCCAAGCCCCCTGCATGTGGCCCCAAGAGCGGCTTACAGGAAAAGGCAAGCTAACAATTAAACCTAAATCCCAATTTTAAATACTACCACTGGTGTCACGGAATTATCGTGAGTTCTATAGGTCGCTAATACTGAATTTGATTGGCACCCTTACTCGACTTTCAATTGGCTTACCATTGCGAGTCCCCGGTTTAAATTGCCATTTCTCCTTGACCGTTGCCAGTGCACTCCCATCCAATAGAGAAAAACCGGATGATTTCGAGATTTTGGCTTCCTTGACCTTACCATCAGTGCCGATCAGTATAGTAATGATGACTGTCCCTTCTTCACCGAGGTCGCGTGATCGGCTTGGATATGCAGGTTTAGGGATAAGATGGTAGAGTGGGATTGCGTTTGTTTCTGTTTTTACCGGTACAATAATCTTTTTCTTCTTGGCCAAGTCGAAGGTGCGTAGATCAGAAAAAAATGGGTTACTTCCTGTATCAACCCCGAAATCTTTTTTCCCAGATTGATCTGTTGATTTACTCATATCCGTGGTGTCCGTTGTTTCAGAATTTGATGATTCTTCAGCGTTAGGGGTATTCATTGCCGTTGTTAGATCGTCAATTTGATGGACGGGATTGTCGGATTTCTTTAAGGGCAGCCTGGACTCGCGGGGCGTAGATTCTGCTTTACTGGATTGACTCGGTTCAATTTTAGAAACGGGCGACGTTGAATCAGATAATTCAGTATTATCTATATGCTCTATATGCGTTATTGACGTTTCTGGTTCCTCCAAAGTTGGTTCAGGTTCGACTGGTTTTTCAATTTTGTTGATTTGGGTGTCTAATTCCTCCGTGGGTTGATCTGCTGCTGTCAGTTCCACCTCTATATGATCAACTTTTGACGATTCTGTTTCGGTGGGTTCGGGTGATTCACTATTTTCTATGGGTGGGTATGTTTCAGAATATAAAATCGACTCAACGGCTTTAACTCCAGCAAGCGAAGAGTCTTCTACGGATGTTGGTGCAGCCGGCTGCGATAAGCTTGCTACGGTGACCCAAAGTGGCCCACTTTCCCCGGCCCCTGATTGTCCCATTTGTATATCCCCGAAATAGGCTATACCGGTATGAATCAATATCGATAATGTCAGGGCCAGGACAGACTGTAGGTGATCAATCACTTTGTGTTTCCTGTGTAATAGTGACTTTCTTGTCGGTGGCGATGGTAAGGCCGTAAATACCTGTCTTGTGGGCGATGTCCATTACCTTGATCAGTGGATTGACGTGTGAGTCACGGTCCACCTTGACATATAAGCCTACATCCGGCCGGGCGGCTTTTGCCTCGGAGAGGATCGCATACAGGCCGGTGAATTGCACCTGTTGCTCGTCTAAATAAAGATCACCCTCCCGGGTAATGGTGATTGTGAGGATTTCTGACATCTCCGTTTTAGCTTCACTGGACTCAGGCAGATTAACAGGCAATCCTGTCTTCTGTGTCATAAACATGGAGGCGTAGATAAAGGCGATCAATA
>CAZDFI010000001.1:8450-9072 GCA_964504725.1 uncultured Enterobacteriaceae bacterium | reverse complement strand
GCTTCATGGATAATTTTCACATAAGAAGTTCAATTTTTATGTCAGCTAACCACCAATTTTCATAGCTCGTTCAAGTTCGGTACAACGAATTTCCATCTCGTATTGAAGTTTCTTGGCACGCGATTGAAAAATGGCGAAGGCAATAAGACTTAACATTGCAATAGCAAGGCCGAAGGCCGTTGTAATTAGTGCCTCAGCAAGACCACCACTGGCAGCAATCGGATCAATCATTGAATGATCACCGAGCAGGCTAAATGATTCGATTATCCCCAAAACAGTGCCGAAAATACCAAGCAACGGTGCCAGTGAGACCATGATCTTCAGGATGCCTTGATACTGGATCATTCGATCAAGTTCAAGCTTCGCGGCCAACTTCATTTCCCATCCGGCAATATTGCGATCATTCTCGATACCAACCAGCAGGATCCTGCCAATGACATCCTGTTTTATCTCATTAAGATCGGCTGGGTTACTTCCAGGCTGGTTACTACGACAAAACTTGGCAATCAGTTCCAGCCGCCTACCGTTTCGAAGTCTGAGCCAGAATAATATCCTGTCAATGATAATCGCAAGGGTAATAACCGAGCAGAATAGTAATGGGTACATCACTGGCCCACCTGCT
>CAZDFI010000001.1:3305-8440 GCA_964504725.1 uncultured Enterobacteriaceae bacterium | reverse complement strand
TAAATGAGAAACCTGTATAAAAATTGATAACATCAACCTCATCTCTATATGTTCCTGTCATGAACCATCAAATGGTCTATTGGCTTGACGAACCAAAATTCACACGAATTCCACCAAAGACAGCCCTAGGTACCTGTGGGAAACCGGCAATAGTTTCATAATCGTCATTGGTAATATTATCAATATCGACAAACGCCTCAGCATATCTTGTCAATTGATAGCCTAGATGTAGATCAGCCACATAATAATTTGGCAAATCTACAGTAACCCCGCTTACTGCATCTATGGAATCGGCGGCATAACGTGACGTCAAGGTAGCACGGAATGGCCCACGGAGGTATTCCAAACCAATATCCACTGTCTGGTTTGGAGCTTGTGTTACTTGGTCAATATCCATGACTGCCACACCGAGAAATGCAGTCAGGTTATCAAGCAGACGAAAAGCCAAAGAAGATTCGATTCCCCAGTGCTCAAATTCACCAGTATTTGCCAGGACGCCTGTCAGTGGTCCTGTCGACTGGGTAACTAAAAGGTTATCGCCCTGCATATGCCAGGCGGCAATATCAAACACCACGCGAGAAAAGGTTTTGTTGAGACCAATCTCTGCCTCCCAGAAATCTTCCGGAGCAATGTCCGGATTTATTGTCGTGATACTAATATCAGGGGCACGTGGCACACGATAGCCTTCACCCCAACGTGCTCTGAGCGCGAGCGTATTGTCAAATTTATAGACGACGCCGATCTCGGGTGAGATATCGCTGTCATAAGATGGGCTTTCTGTATATCGGACGCCACCATCAATGAGAAAGTTACCATACGACCAGGTAAAGGCACCATAGGGACTATAAAATTCCTCATTTCTTTTTGTTCGTACGCCACCGATTACTCTTTTATCGTCATAGGTCACAGCGTCAAAGCCGATGGTTGCCGTTTTACCAGCACCCAGAAACCAGGTGTGTTTACTACGCAATCCATATTCGTCTTCATCAAACCTTTCAACCCCGGTTACTGCGCCACCATCACTGCGCAGTGAGTCGACAACATTCTTACTCCAGTAAAGCGCTAACAGGCTGCTGGAGTTGTCCGTACGGCGGTCCAATGTTACTGCTGCATTGGTTGGATCCTGGGTGGATTTTGCCAAGCTAGGTGCAGCTGTCGTTCCAGGATTTTCTATCTCTGCAGTTGTTTGGCCAACCCTGAATCCTAATTCCCATTCAGGATTTAAAAAATACGCACCTTTTAAATTGATGGTTCTGGCGACGAATTCAGAATTGTTTCTGTCGCCATCGGTCCGGCGAAAGGTATTACCCGCTACAAAATAACCATTCTCACCTCTATACGACAATCGGCTTTCTTGCTGAATAGTATCAAACCTCCCGTAGGAAACTAATACATCGGCATTCGTACCTAGTTCTTGTGGAACGAGGGTATATAAATCGATTACGCCACCAACAGCACTAACACCGTGCAATACGCTGGAACTTCCTCGCGTGATTTCAATGCGGTCGATCATGTCTGGGGTATACGAATCAAACAGGGGATGAAAGTGGTTATTGACCTGTTGCGGAATGCCGTCGACGAAGACTGCGACACGTTCCCGATTCAAGCCACGAATTTTTGTGGCGCTGCCACCACCCATAAAGCCAAGATTTTCCCTTCTGTTCATCGTGACGCCTGGAATCATAGAAAACAGGACGTCGTTTATATTCATGAAATGTTGCCCTTCCATCTGGTGCTTGGTGATGATGGTGACGGACTTGGATCGATCCGCCTGTGACGGTACGGATACCTCTACGGGTTCAAGCAGGGGGATACCCTCACTGTCTATTGTGGTATCTGCATCGTCTGTCGTTGCATCTGCATAACCGAGTTGTGGAATCAACGTTAAAGTTGACAAGGAAATTAAGAAAACCCATACAGGCAATAGCCTTATAAATGAATCCGTCATACCCCCCCTATAATTTTTAGTTAATCACTTATTATTTAGTTGAAAGATTAACCTGAGGTCAAAGATTAGTTAAAGATTAACCTTAGGTCAAAGAAATAATATAGTAGTGGCACTAAATCTTATGCCAAAATTATTGAATCTAATTATTTTCAGTAAATACAATGAGTTACAATAATTTCAAATCATTGGAGAAATTCTTCAAGAAATTATTAGCTAAGTGTGTAAAGTTAGTTTTCAATTTTGATAATCATCTTTATATTTATGGCGCAATTAGCCATTTGTAATCATCGGGTATATCTTGAAGGACTTACAAAATTCTCGAGGGTTTGAGTCTTAAGCAATGGAAGTGAATTCAGCTTAAGGTTGATATCAATGTTCAAATCAAAGCAATAAATTTAAGCTTGACCTTGCTATCATCAAATATAATACTTATCACCAACAGACAAAAATATCCTCCTTCTGGACAACATTAAGTTAAGGGGCATTGAAATGAAAAAACTGACGTTTACCGATGTTGCACGCATTTATCTGATCACGCTTGGAATACTCAGTTTCTGGTTCATGATAAAGATGGCGGTGGCAGAGCCACTCTGCACTGGCTGCTCTGTCTTCCTGGTCAAATGGGCCTTACCCCGAGCTGAAATATTGACGTTCGCCTGGATGGTTGCCGGCGCAGGAACATTATGGTATTACCGGCAGGGTCTCTCTGCCTTCTTTATGCGGTACCTATGGTTCCCACGGAAAGTAGTCGCTACTGATCATAACCAGTTAGACGATCAGCAGATCGCCGACTAGATTCAGAATTTTGTGTCAGGCTGGGGATCAATCACCCACTAGCGTTCGATGTTGGTGATTTCAGATCGATAATCGGTGTACCATCGATGGCGTCCAGACCGCGTAAGTGAAGATCGTTAACTCCAACTTCAAGTAGTTCAACATGGCTTATACCGATCGGATTTGGCCGTAAAGGACTTCGGTTTCGAAATACACCGATCATTTCCTTATTGCGATCACCACCCGGGTAAACTCTTAGTACTTCGCGATCTGCCTTGTGTAACCAATACAGCACCACTAACTGTTTCATATCCTGCATACCCGTCAGGCCAAGACAAATTTCCGGAAATATTTCCAGTGTGGCCTCTTGCATTTTGTGCTTACCCTGAACTAGTGGATCTTGCGTAGTCTTCAAACTGGAATGGATAACACCTATTATCTTTAACAGCGAGTCTATTTTATCGATCATCTTTCAATTTAGAAGGCAAGTAAAAAGTAGTTGTGTTATCAACGTAGACCCATGGTTGTTTTCCTTTAATTTCCAAGAGATCAGAATCATACGGGTACTGCTTCAAACCGTGAAAATACCCACTGTCCCAATAACGATATTTGCCACAAGCTAATCCCAACTAAATCTGGCTAAACTTCAGTATAAGCAGTCTTGTATTTGCTTATCTGATTTCCAGTGCAATATTTTTGTCCAGACTACGCTCGGCCATCTTCATCATTGCATCCATCAAGCTTACAAAGTCAGGTTCCATTTCGTCACGATATTGATTTAGATGAGTAAGATCGCGCAGCAATCCTATCGCGCTGGACAACATCGGACAGGGGTCAATCTCTATGGGCAGATAAGTGCCGCATTCGCAGGGATTGAGGAGGTGGGGATAGGCTGACTTTGCTACATCATCCATCTGCTTGATGGAGACATTGTCATACTGATAGGTATAGACAGTCCCTTGCGTCAGTTTTTCTGCTACCCATAGTTTGAAGCGATTGAAGGTCTCATGATCACATGTCGATATTTTCTCATCACCCACGATCAAAAAAAGCGCATGCTCATTTTTGATCGAAGCTGAATTTAACTGATCATTGATGTCTTGTTTTAGCGATTCCATCTATTATTAAAATTTTACAGCCTCGTGTTGAGCGCAGTTTGTTTCATTTAAGTAATTGTCGATCCACGTTAAAACCATTTGCATTGCCTCTTCTATGGCAGCAGCAACAGCAGGACTCAAACCGATCCTGAGATCGTCAAACCCCTCTGGTTCACAGCCAATAATCCGAATCGTCTCCGGTAAACGATCAATATGCGTCACAAAATTTAACGCCCGCATGGGAGTTGCATAATGAGTATCGGAAAAATAATCGCGCAATTCATGGAGGCTCAAGTCTGACATATCGGGGAATATGGGTTCAAGCATATAAAGATGCCCTGGACTTCCATTATTTTTGTAAGCATCCAATATTACTAACGCATTGTAACCGTACATCAGTTCCTGGATCAGGCTCATCCCGCCGATACCAGTTTCTATTACCTTGACAGTTTGCGATAAGTCCTCACGTTCCATTAGTCTATGGGCAAGTTCAATTCCAAAACCATCGTCGCCCTGTAAGACATTGCCGACACCAGCAACGAGTATCTTTTGATCAGGAACTTTCATGTCCATCAAAAAGTAGGTAGTCTTGGTGTGAAATCCATATCAATACCGACCATCACTGAACCTCCATCTGTTACTTCAACCGGATAGCAATCGATCTCCCCCACACCGGCAATGCGTGTTCCTTGACGCACATCGTACAGACAACCAGGATGATTGGAGCAGGACAAGGTATAGCCGTTTAGTGTTGCCTGCTCAAGACTGGTACCATCTTGAGCACACTGATTCGCGAGCGCAAAAAACTCATCTTTGACACGGCAAAGGAGGATTAATTGCTCATCTACTTCCAGGGCCCGCACAGCACCAGGCAGCAAACCTTCTTTATCTTTTAGCGCAGGCACCCAGTGAGGAAGCAAAGGGGCCTTCGGAGCCTGTTCTTTTTCTATGGGCATGACTTTAATCGGTATGTTTGGGAAATTAACCTTGGGCTTGTCTGCAATTTGTTCCGTATCCTGTTCTGCTTCCGCTGGTAATAAATCATAAAGCTCCATCAAAGTATGGATCGCGGGATCAGTCACGACCTGTTCCAGCACGCCTTCTTTAAATAACCTGACCAGGCGCCATAAACCCTCACGATGGATGGTGTCTATACCGGCAAGTAATTCAAATACCTTGTCTTTGACTTCCGGCAGTGGCAGTTCTTCCATTTCCTGGATCAGTTCATTGACATAACACAGGAGTTCGTCCCACTCATCGTTGGTCATGAAACCAATTAAGGCCTGTGGGTTTTCGGGGAGTTCTTCAGATTCAGC
>CAZDFI010000001.1:0-3295 GCA_964504725.1 uncultured Enterobacteriaceae bacterium | reverse complement strand
TTGACGGGGAGGACATCGGTCATGCCGTAGTTAGGGCTGGATTTTAATGCAATAAACAATCGTCACCACATTGGGAATGATCATCATCATCGCAACATCCTGCTGCGCATTCCCCATGACCCGCTTTTTGAAAATCAGCAAAACTATCCGCGAATAGCCTGCCACCTTCTTTTTTTCCGATTTCAGTAAAACGGTATCCCGGCGTTGGGGATGATACGATCTCAAGATAGCCACCATGAATTAATTCATTAAAAGCAGTTTCGATCAGGGCTTCATCATTATTTAGAAACGGTTGCAATGACCTGGCATTATAAATGTCACCAAGTCCTTCTCCCTGGTACCAGTAACAGATCTGGAGGATGTCTTCACGATTCACAAGACGCTCCAATGCGCCAGGTGCTGACACAGCTTGATTTGCCTGTTTAGCCATGGCTATTCTCCGAATAGTTTGTTTAGAAATTAATGATGTCGTGCCGGGGCATGACAATCTTCCAATAACTGATTATGACACATATCAGCAAGAGGCGTGAGTTGCTCCATAGTCAATGGAAGCAGATTTGATAAACCATTAACGCCCGTGGAGACGGCCGTTTGGGTCATTGTTACCACTTTTTCAACCACTTTTTCAACATCAGGCGCGAGCGGGTTTTCACCAACAATCCTGGCTTCGCCTGCGTCTCGATTTACCTCCAACTCGGACAGGATGAAGTCCCCAAAGCTTGAGTTTGCAAGTTGAATCTCAATCGTGATGAGGTCTTTAGGCCAAATCTTAAAATGCTCGCCAATCACAAGCAAATTATCCAGACTTATAATGCCAGTTACGGCCTCAAAAATACGATCTTGTACGGCCAAATTATCAAGCTTCCCGCCCAACCAATGCCGACAAGTCACTGAGCCTGGTTGCATTCCACGATCGACTCCCGCAATGAGTACAATACGATCATAATGAATTGAGCTTGATTGAAAATCCTGCACTATAGCAATCGGTCCCCAGTTCATTTCCTTGATACTGACATCTATTTTGTGCCAACTGATATCTTCCAGACGTTCCCTGAGTTCTGGTCCCAGGGGATAGCCACGAATAAATTTGTAGTATCCGATCAGACCGATAGCAACCCGAGTCTGGGTCATAGTAATAAAATCCAGCTAAACCGTGACAATACCCTGATTAGATCTAGACAATACCACAGGCGCATGTTGTGACTTCGCGGGTGACTACTTGATCTGTGCCTTCTACCATCACATGGGTAGTACATGGCATGCAGGGATCAAAACTGCGCAAGACACGCAGAACATCAATGCCTTTGAAGTCTGTAGCGTCCTTGAAGTTGGTCTCGATGATAGGCGAATTCATTACTGCTTGTTCGTAAGGTCCCAATTCCCCCCACGGCGTACGTGGACAGGCATTAATCGTAGAGGGTGTTGAAATCTGATAATTGGCAAGCACACCGTTTTCAATCACGGCCCAATGTGCTAAAAAGCCTCGGCCAGCACCCCACATGCCAACGCCAATGTAACGGCCTGACTTAGGGATCTCAAATGGAGTCGCAACCTTGGTTTCGTTACATCTCAACAGGTCCTGGGCTCGTACCCAGTTCTCCATCGTTACCATCATATTAAAGGCAACAGCATAAGCGCGGGCGCGATTACGCTCCATGGCATTCCAGATCTTCGGTATCTTCCATTCTATTTCCATCGCCGGAAGTTGATCCTTGGCTACGTTAAATATCAGACTTTTACCGGTGGATTGGATGTACTCACTGTCGGGCAGCTTCTGTGCCAGGGCAGAGATATATACACGTGCATAGGCACCTGCTTCAAAGGTGTGTCGATCCCAGGTCGGTGTACAACCCCAGCTATAGCGTTCCTTCCAGTTCTGTTGGCCGGGGCGCGGGATGGTTGTCTTGTTCCAGGGATGATTCGGGCTAAGAGGATTCCCTAGCGGGTCTGTCTTGAACGGATAGTCGTCCCACTGCTCATAGAAGGAGTGCTCGACAAATTCTTCAAAACCGACATTGATATCCGTTAACCGTGTTGTGACGAGTTTGCCATTAACAACTGCACCCGGCGTAGACCAACGTTTTTCGCCCCAGGTATTACAGTTTTCATATGTTGCATCGTAGTAATCCTCATGATCCCACTGGCCTAAATCAACCATTGTTGCCGGTAATTCACCCAAATGCTGGTACTCTGGATTTGCTTCGTACATAAAGTCGTAGATGTCATCCCAGATGCCGACGCATCGTTTGCTATAGTCAAAGAACACCTTTAATAGTAAATAAAATTCACTCATTTTATCCGTAGTAATTTCAGTGGTAACACCACCAGGAATGACCGTCTCCGGGTGTGGATATTTGCCGCCGAGTATCGAATAGGCTTCACGCGCCACACGCGTCATTTCCAATGCCTCGAGATAGAGTTTGCCCGTGAGTGGATTGAGATCGGTCATGATATCGCTGATCATGTTATAGCCGTGAATATGGGTGTATTGGGCCTTGGCACCTGTTGCCTTCGCCCAGATTTCAGGATTAGTATCGCGTATCAAGACTTCAGAGAAGTCTGGTCCAGCAAGGATGAACAGATGTAGTGGATTATCGTATAAATACTCACAACTCAATAATAAGTTGCGAATGACGATACCCATGGGAGGTGGTTTGATACCAAGTGCCATCTCTATACACAAAGCCGAAGCTGTTGAATGTACACCGCCACAGACGCCGCAAGCACGCGAACTGATAAATGCGGCATCACGTGGGTCGCGACCTCGTAGGATTACTTCATAACCACGAAATAATGTGGCCATGGACGCAGTATCCACCACTTTTCGCGCATCGAGATTAACCGTGGTATGAAAGGCCAGTGCCCCTGCCACACGAGTGACGGGATCGTAATCAACATCTTGTAGTTGTCCGTTTTTCTTGGCGATGTCCGCGAGAACCTGTTCCCTCTCTTCGACTGTTTGTGTTTCATAGGTGTATGGATTTTTCACTCCTTCCTTCAAGTGAGCCTTTCCATTTTCATCGAACTCGATCGGTAGATTTTCAAAGCACATATTTTGCTCCTATTTACTGTTTGTTTTTTAAATCTGTAGCTACACCTACAATCGCAGCCAAATTTCCGTTTACTTTTAATAATTCACTCAATAAAGCGGAAAGACCACCATTGATGTTTTGAACATGGCCAGCTAGGGGCTGGGTGTTGTCCCGGATGGCGATCAGGCCTCCAGCTAAACTGGCAAGGTCATTCTTTGCTTTCCAAAGCCCAATGATAATACCCACCAGATAGGCAACCAACA